>JAKRSE010000139.1 GCA_022402505.1 Fimbriimonadaceae bacterium
AGCCCCGACCTGAAGCAGATGGACCTGCTGATCGCTCGGGAAGCGGTTCAGTGGGATGTGGACATCACCGCCTTCGGCCGGGCGCCGGGCGAGGATGCGGAGGGGCAGCGGTTCCTCCCCGCCGATCCAGAGCTGGTGGAGCGCCTGACCCGGGCCGCCCCGGAAGCCAGGCTCGGTCGGATCGCCTCGGGAGACTCCTTCCTGGCCGATCGCGAGCGGGCCAGGCTCATCCGTCAGGTCCAGGAGGCGGATGCGGTGGAGATGGAAGGTGCAGCCGCGCTCTGGGCCGCCCGCCGATTCGGAATCCGTCTGGCTCTGCTTCGGGCGATCAGCGATTCGGGGGACGGGTCGGCGGCGGAGTCGTTCGACGTCTTCCTCCCCCGCGCCTCGGCCCGCCTGGCCGAAGTCTGCCGACGTCTGATCGACCTGCCCTAGAGTGTGATCGCAGCTTCGGTCTGCGTGACTTTGGGCGCCCTTGCTTGTCGATGGACCGCACCCGATCCGGCGCAGGCCAGGTTCAGCGGGCCGCCCCGTCTGCGCATTCCGAAGGCCGAGTTCCCTGCTTCCCGACCTGCGGCCGACCAACCGTCTCGGCTTCCGCCAGGAGACCGAGGCGGCCGTCAGGTCGGGGCACCCCATGATCGGCCCTCGCCGGGATGACGAAGGCCCAATCTTGCCGAGGGTGAACAGGACCTGACCCCGCGCCCCCTCAGCGGTCGTGGAAGCCCTTCCCTTCCATGACCTTGGGGATGCACTTTTCGAACCGACTGCGGCGGGTGGCGGACTGCACGGCTCCTCCCACGTGGATCGCATAGCTGCGCTGGCGACCCAGGGTCAGAGCGAAGAAGGCGGCGGCGAGGACCGGGTCCTCGTCCAGCCGTTCGACGATCTCGGCGGGCAGTTCCAGATCGGCGGAGGTCGATGGCGGAGGCTTGAGGCCGGCCCTCGCCGCCTCAACGGCAGCCCCTACCCAGGCCAGGATGTCCTGCCGGAGCCCGTCGATCTCCGGCAGACTCCTCAGGCGCAGCACCCGACCCACCCGGCTGTTCGGCCCCGCGAGCTCCAGGCGGCCGGTCGGATCGGGGAGCAAGGAGCCGTTCGGGAAGCTCAGGACGACGCAGTCACGCAGGGCCGAGAGCAGGGCGATGTTCCGGCCCTGGTCGGTGTAGCAGGGCGCGGACCACTTCAGCTCTTCCGTCAGGCCTGCGCCGAGGAGGATCACCCGAACCGCCGCCAGTTCCGCCGTCCAGCCGTGAACCTTGCAGGCCGGCGTCCCCCCGAGAGGGCATCGGCCGCAGCCTTCGGCCAGAAAGAGGTCGATCAGCGGGTTCACGACCAAACTTGATCGACCGGGTCGCCGTACTGGATCGGGGCCGAGCCGAAGGAGAGCAGCTCCTCGGCGGTCAGAGCCTCCAGATTCATCAGTCGATCGCGCTCAGCCTCGAATCCCTCGCCCAGACCCATCCGGCCGAGCCGCTCAAACTTCGACTCCAGAATCCGCTCCAGGTCGGCCTCTCGGTTCCCCGCGTGCCCGGCCGGAAACATGATGAGCCCGGAATCCAGGCCATTGATCTGCACCGAGGTCGGGATGCCTTCCGGATAGCGCCGGTCGAACTCCGGCCCGCCATGCTCGAACCGGATCGTGTCCATCACCCGGCGGGTCTCAGGGTCGGTGAGCGCGACGTGGCCGTAGTCGTCGGGCATGAGCATGAGGCGGATCCAAAGGTCGTCGGTGCCGGAAGCTTCTCGGACGGCTTCCGGATCGGCAGCGGCCCGGCACAGGAGACGGGCCAGGATGTAGACCATCGAATGGTCGGCCGACTGCCGGGTCGAAGGGTTCCGCTTGGCCGGGTCGCCGATGATCCCGAAGGCAGGCTCATAGGCGGTGACCAGCACCTCCTGGACCGCGCCGGGCTGGGCCAGTTCGGGATGGGCGAGCAGCAGGTTCAGCACACCCTGCAGCGCGCCGGCCGACTGGTGCTCATAGAGCCCCAGCTTGAAGTGCATTCCCATGACGGCAAAATCGCTTCCGGCTTCCGAGAGCACCAGGTCGAAGGGAGAATCGCCCTCGGTGGGTTCAAACCGGCGGAAAAGGGATTCCGGGTTGCGGAAGATGTCGGCCGGACCGAGGAACCCCCGCAGGCTGCGCTTCATCGCCAGAACGGCCGCCTCGGTGCTGATCGCGGCGGAAGCCCCCTTGCTGTCGCTGAGCTGCTTCCCCGCCCGAATCGCCCTCCAAGGGACGTGGTGGGCGACGGTCATGCCGATGGCCGATTCGATCTGCTCTTCCGTCGCTCCCCGCAGGGCCCCGTAGACGGCCGCCGAAGCGATCGCTCCGTGCAGAACGTGGTCGATCTTGTAGCTCTTGAGGCTGAAGACTTCGGCCAGCCTCCCGCGCACCTCGTCGAGGAGCATCATCGCCTGGAGGGCGTCCGCGCCCGTCCGGCCCGACTCCTGACAGGCGGCGATGCAGACCGGATAGAAGTCGTTGTGGCCGAATTCGCCGGCGGTGTGGCCCAGCTCGGGGCGGTAGCCAAAGTTGGTGCCGTTGCTGTCCCATTCTCGAACGGCTGAAGAGTTGGCCGCGATCGCCTTCTCGGCCTTGACCCGGCGACGAGAGCCGAAGACCGTCGCTCCCTTCGGGTCTTCATACTCCATCGCCTCGCGCCAGAGGAGGTTGGGGGCGTTGGTCCGGCGGGCCAGGGCGCTCATGCCGCAGAGGACGGCGTCGGCATGAAAGAGCTTCGTGCGGCGGCGGACGGCGGGGTCGATCTCGTCGAGCCGGCGCTCCTGAAGAGCGTGCAGGACGAATCGGCCGA
>JAKRSE010000140.1:0-1390 GCA_022402505.1 Fimbriimonadaceae bacterium
AGCCAACCTGGCCTCGGCCGAGGAGGGGGTCCGACTCGCCCGCAAGGCGGTCGCGGACGCCGTGGTCGTCTCGCCGATTTCCGGCAGGGTT
The DNA here is from genome assembly GCA_022402505.1 of Fimbriimonadaceae bacterium. Lineage (GTDB taxonomy): Bacteria > Armatimonadota > Fimbriimonadia > Fimbriimonadales > Fimbriimonadaceae > JAKRSE01. Next base: position 92 of record JAKRSE010000140.1, read on the forward strand.
GACGGCCGGCCGGCCCAGGTCGGCGCGGTCCTCGGCCCGGGGTCTCCCGTGGCCCGGATCGTGGGGCTCAACACCCTCTATTTTGAAGCTGAGATCCCCGAAGTGGAGATCGGCAAGGCCCAGCCCGGAGCCAGAGTCCAGGTGACGGTGGAGGCAGCCCAGGGGCTGAGCCTCACCGGAACGGTTCGGACCGTGAGTCCGGTCGCCTCGAATGTGGCCCGGCTCTACCGGGTTCGGGTGGCGCTGGAGGAGGCTCCCGCGCTGCTGAAGCCGGGGATGTTCGCCCAGGGCCGGCTGGTGACCGGGCGGCAGGACGGAGTCTTCCGGGTTCCGGGCGCGGCGGTCCAGCGAGATGGCGAGATCGGGAGGATCATGGTGGCCGACCCGAGCGACAAGGCGCTGGCGCGGCGAGTCCGGGTCATCCGCGACTCGGGCTCCGATGCCTTGGTCACCGGCCTGAAGCCCGGAGACCGAGTGATCGTAGCGGGCCAAGCCGGCCTGTTGGAAGGATCGGAACTGCGCATCGATGAAGGAGCCCCCGCCTCGGGGAGTCCGGCAGAATGAACCTGACCCTCACCGCAATTCGGCGGCCGATCTTCATCCTGATGATCATGGTCGCCGCCATCCTGGGCGGCTGGTTCGGCACGACCCAGATGCGCCTCGAAGAGAATCCGGACGTCCAGTTCGGGGTCATCACGATCACGACCGTCTATCCCGGGGCCGGACCGGACGAGGTCAACACGCTGATCTCGAAGCCGCTCGAAGAGGCGGTTTCCGGCGTCGCCCGAATCGAGGAGGTGGCCGCGAGCAGCCTGGAAGGCATCAGCTCGGTGATCATCCAGTTCTCCATCGGCACCGACATGGACGCCTCGCTCAACGAGGTCCGCGCCCGGGTGGACGGGGTCCTGAACGAGCTCCCCTTGGAGGCCGAGCGGCCCTTGGTTCAGAAGCTGGACTCGGGCAGTGAACCCGTCATGACGATGGCAGTTCGGAGCCGTGACGGTTCGCTCAGCAACCGCCAGCTGCGCGAGCTGGTGGACCGAGAGATCCGCGATCGCCTGAGCCGAATCCAAGGCGTCGCCAACGTCGGAATCTCCGGCGGCGAGCAGCGGGAGATCCAGGTACGCCTCAAACGGGACGCTCTGGTCCGCTACGGGGTCGGCATCGTGGACCTTCAGCGGGCGATTCAGGGGTCGGCCCTAAACGTCCCCGCGGGCCGGATCAACGACGGGACACGCGAGTTCACGGTGCGTCTGCTCCGCGAATTCAGCCGGGTTCAGGACCTGCGCGACCTGAAGC
>JAKRSE010000140.1:1400-2814 GCA_022402505.1 Fimbriimonadaceae bacterium
CGGGCGGGGCCCCCAAGGGGTCCAGAAGGTCGTCCGGCTGGGGGATGTCGCCGACGTGCAGGACACCGGAGCGGAGCCCCGCACCATCAGCCGGCTGAACCGGGACGAAGCGGTCATCGTCACGATCCAGAAATCGAAGGAGGGCAACGCGGTCGAGATCAGCCGCGCACTCCGCCAGGGCCCCGAGGCGCTTCTGCCGATCCTGGAAAAGGAATACAACCTCGAATTCGTGGTCAGTCTGGACATTTCGACGACCATCGTCGAGTCCATCTTCGACCTGAACTTCGCCATCATTTTCGGCATCATCCTGGTGGCCGCCGTCGTGCTGATCTTTCTGCACGACATCCGGGGGACGATCATCATCGGGGTCGCCATTCCGACCTGTCTGGCCGCGACTCTGGCGGCCTATTGGCTGTTCGGCTTCACCCTGAACAACCTGTCGCTGCTCGCCCTGTCGCTCTCCATCGGCGTTCTGGTCGATGACGCCATCGTCATCATCGAGAACATCTACCGTCACCTGGCGATGGGCGAAGACCCGGAGGAGGCGGCGATCAACGGCCGTTCCGAAATCGGTCTGGCCGCCATCGCCATCACTCTGGCGGACGCGGTGGTCTTCTTCCCCATCGGCGTCATCGGCGGCGTCACCGGACAGTTCTTCCGGCCCCTCGCCTTCGGCTACGTCATCTGCCTTCTCTTCTCGCTTCTCATCTCGTTCACCGTGACGCCGATGCTGGCGGCCCGGTGGTACCGCAAGGGCGAGGACATCGAGCATGGCAAGAAGGGCTTCGCCAAGTGGTTCGACAACGGCTTCACTCGGCTGGCGAACGGCTATGCAAACCTGTTGGAGAAGGCGCTCCGACGTCGCTGGTCGGTCTTTTCCGGCGGGTTCATCGTCCTGATCGCGGTGTTCCTGGGCATCGGCGGCACCTTTGTGAAGGCCGAGCCGGGGGCGGAGTTCGCCTCGAAGATTCCCCAGGTCGCCATGATCGCTCTGGTGCCCGTGATCGCCGTCATGGCGATTTCTGTCCTGGCGACCCTCGTCAGCGTCGTCAAGAAGCCCTTCAAACCCGGCTGGATCGTCATGGGCCTCGTCTGGAGCGCCCTGCTGATCGCCGGGCCGCTGGCGGGTTACTCGTACCGCAACCTCTACAAGCAGGAGGACGTGTTCAAGTTCGGGTTCTTCCCCGTTTCGGATACGGGCCGAGTGCTGGCGACGATCGACCTGCCCACCGGGGCGAACCTGGATGAGACCCGCGAGGTGACCGACCGGATTGAGGCCCAGATTCTGGAGCATCCCGAGGTCGAGTTCGTGGTCACCACGATCGGCACCCGGGGCGGCGGCGGATTTGCCGCCATCGACCAGGGGACCAACTTCGCCAGCATCACGGCGACCCTGCATGAAAAGCAGGCGATT
>JAKRSE010000141.1 GCA_022402505.1 Fimbriimonadaceae bacterium
ACCGGATCTGGGGCGAGCTTGCGACGGCTCTGGCGCCGGCGGCGAGCGTGGCGGTGTGGGACATGGACTCGGAGTTCGAGGTCCTGCTGAAGGCGGGGTCGCCCGCGACCGTGACGAAGCTGGAGGCCCTGCAGGGGGCGAACCTGGCTCTGGTCGGGGACGAGCTGCTGATCTTCCGGCGGGCCGAGCTGGTCGGGCCGTCCCGGTGGCGGCTTTCCGAGCTGATCCGGGGGCTGAAGGGGACCTCGGAGACGACGGGGGCGGGGGTCGGGGCTCCGTTCGCTCTGGCCTCCGAGGCGGCGAGGGGCGGCTACTCTCTGGTCGGGGGGATTCCGCATCTGCCGGGGGCGAACCACCAGGTTCTGCTGGAGCCGGGCGGCTTGACGGCCCATTCGACTTCGGACGGAACGCTGAGGCCCTGGCCGCCGGCGCATCTGAAGGCGGAGCAGGTCGGGTCGGATTGGCTGGTCTCCTGGGTGAGGCGGGCGAGGTTCGATGGGGAGCTGGACTCCGGGATCGAGGCGCCGCTCGGCTACGACTCGGAAGGCTACGCGGTCTATGCGGGGATGGGCTCGCTTGTGCCGGGGAGGCGGTTCACGTTCGACGCTCCCGCCCTGTTTTCGGCCGGAGTGATGAACTACGGGGGCGATTCGGTTCCCCGGCTCCAGACGGCGCCGACCTCGCCTTCGGTCGTGATTCCGGGGGCTTTGTGGCCGGGGCCGGGAGGCCGGGTCGCGGTGTGCCAGCTTGGCGTGATCGGGGCCCTGGGGTACCTGGGGTTCGGGCGCGTGGCGATGCTTGAGACGTGAGCCAGGCTCCCTTTCTGGGATTCGACCTGCTGGCCGAGGCCCAGGCGAACCGGCATGTGACGACGAACGAGGCCCTGCTGGCCCTGGATTCGGCGTCGGCCCGGGCCTTGGGCACGGCGACGATCTCCGGTTCGGGTTCGGTGGCTCCGGGGGTCCGGACGGTGCTGGTGACGGGCTCCGGCGCCCGGTCGATCTCGCTGGGCGGGACGGTCGGGCAGGACGTCGGCCGCCGGGTGTCGGTGGTCGATGCTTCGGGGAATTCCGGCGCCGGGGCGATCACGATCAGCGGGACCGGGCTGTTCTCGGAGGCCTTGGCTCAGGACGGTCGCTCGGTCGAATGCCTGTGGGACGGGGGGGTCTGGCGCGTGGTGAAGCCGGCGATGGCCGTCTCCGAGGTGGCGGGGCTCTCGGCGGCTCTGGCGGGGCTGCAGCCCCTCTCCGCGAACCTGACCGGGCTTTCGGGGCTGGCTGGAGGTGGGTTGGTCGTCCGGACCTCGGGAGGGGCGATTGTCTCGAGGAGCATCGCGGTGGGCGGGAACGGCCTGACGATGACGAACGGGGACGGGGGCGCAGGCAACCCGACGGTGAATCTTCCGACTTCCGCGGCGGTTCAGTTGGGCGGCGTGAGCGTCGGAACGCCTTCGACGGACGGACTCGTGACGGTTCGGCGGGGGACGGCGGGCCGGGCGATCTCGGTTCGGGACACGGCCGATGCGGCGACGACGTTCTTCGTGACCGATGCCGGAGAGCTGCGGGCGACGACGGCGATCGTGGGAACGACGGCTGCAGTCTCGACACCCGGAATCTTCGCGATCGTCCGGAACGCTGCGTTCAACTCCGAGGGCAACTCCGGGCTGCGCCTTCTGAGCGCCTCCACGGGCGCTTCGGTGGTCCTGCAGATGGGTGCGGACGGGTCGCAGAACGTCGGCTACATCCAGGCGATGCATCCTGGGACATCCTGGGGCACCCGCCCGCTCACCCTTCAGGCCAACGGAGGGAGCGTCTCGATTGGAACCGTCTCCTCCTCCGCCAGGCTCCACGTCCGGGCTCTGGGCACGACCGGCGACGAGATCATCCGGCTCGAGGACCTTTCCGGCTCGATCCGTTTCCGGGTGCTGGCCAACGGCTCCTTCGGGTTCAGCGTGGCGCCGACGGCCGTGCAGACGGGCTACAGCGCCTTCTCGAACCCGGCCACGCTCCGGACCTTGGACACCGGAGCGGCGACTCTGCAGCAGGTGGCGCAGTGCCTCGGCACCGTCATCGAAGACCTCAAGGCCAAGGGAATCCTGGCCGCCTGACCTCCATGAACCTCACGATCACCCTTCACGATGAATCCACCGGCGAGCTGCGCCGGATCGCCCTCCCGGCCATTCAGGCCCAAGAGATCCTCGAAGCGATCACGGCCACCACGGGCCACGACGGGTCCGATCCGCTGGGCAATGCGGTTCACTTCTTCCTGGACCAGGCGCGGGCGATCGCCGAGGGGGCGATCCGGAGGCGGCGTGAGGCTGAAGCCGAGAGCGAGATCGCGGCCCTGCGGATCGGGATCGCTTCCGCCGTGGCCGTTGCAGCCGCTCCGGAGGAGGCCTCGTGAAGGACGGAGCGGGTGGTACCGTCTCCATCGGCCGGGAGTCGCTCGAGCTGTTGGTGAGCCTGGCCGGTCAGGCGCCGCTGAGCGGGCCGGCGGAGGCGATGATCCCCTTCGTCGCCAAGGTCGGTTTGGCGCTGGACGAGGCCCGCTCGGCTCTGGCCGATCCACCCGAGCAAGAGGCCTGAGCTGCGTATCTTCTGCGTATCATTTGCCCGGCCCAACCTGGCATTTTCACGGGGGTTTTGCTTGTCATTTGAACCTAAACGGCCTCGGTTTTGGGCCCCTGGCTCTGTTTCGTAAACAGCAGGTCACCGGTTCAAATCCGGTCGTCGGCTCCAGGATATCAAACGCGGCCCGGCTGGACTCAATTCTTCGAGAGTCCGGCCGGGCCGATTTCTTTGCCGGCAGAGCCG
>JAKRSE010000142.1 GCA_022402505.1 Fimbriimonadaceae bacterium
CTGGCGACGCTGCTGCAGGGCGTCGCTCCCCCGGGACAGCAGGTCAACTGGCTCGGGAGCGAGAAGACGGCCCTCGCCTCGCTCATCATCATGTCGGTCTGGGGCGCCGGGGGCGGGATGGTGATCCTGCTGGCCGGCCTGCAGAGCATCCCGGAGCAGTACTACGAGGCGGCGACCCTGGACGGAGCCGGCCCCTGGCGCAAGCTCAAGGCGGTCACCCTGCCGCTGCTGAGTCCCACCCTCTTCTTCAGCCTGATCACCGGCGTCATCGGGGCCCTGCAGGTCTTCGTCACCGCCTTCGTCCTCACGGGCGACGGTCCGGGCAATTCCACGAGATTCATCATGCTCCACCTCTACCGAAACGCCTTTGAATCGTTGAGGATGGGCTATGCCTCGGCCCTCAGCTGGTTCCTCTTTGTGGTGATCCTGCTGGTGACGGCTCTCCAGATGATGGCCGCCAAGCGGTTCGTTCACTACGAAGGCGAGGTGAAGCCGTGACCCGATTCGAAGGGGCAGCCCTCACCTGGCTGGACCGATTCGGCCGGCTGGTGCTGAGCCTCGCTCTGTTCGCGGGGTCGATCGCGTTCCTGGTGCCCTTCTATCTGATGGTCGCCATGGCGCTGAAGACGCCGCAGGAGCTGGCGACGACCAGCGCCTGGGATTGGCCGCGCAACCCGACGCTCGGCAACTTCGCCGAGGTGCTGGGGAACCCGAACTTCAGCTTCTTCCGGCTGGCGCTCAATACGTTCTTCATCTCGATCATGTGCACCATCGGGGTCACGCTCAGCTCGAGCATGGTCGCCTACGCGTTCGCTCGGCTGCGATTCCGAGGGAGGGACCGGCTCTTCCTGCTCACCCTCTCCACGATGATGCTCCCGGGGATCGTCACGATGATCCCGACATTCGTGATGTTCGCCAAAGCCCAGTGGGTGAACACCTTCCTGCCGCTCATCGTGCCCGCTTTCTTCGGCGGCGGCGCGTTCAACATCTTCCTGATGCGGCAGTTCTTCCTGACCCTGCCGCGCGAGCTGGACGAGGCGGCGCTGATCGACGGTGCGGGGCACCTTCGCATCTTCGGCCAGATCCTGATGCCGCTCTGCGGGCCGGTGCTCGCGACGGTCGCGGTCTTCACCTTCATGGGCAGCTTCCGCGACTTCATGGGGCCGCTTCTCTATCTCAATCGCCCGGAGATGATGACGCTGGAGCTTGGATTGATGACCTATCGCGGGCTGCGGGGCGAGGCCTGGCACCTGATCATGGCGGGCTCGGTGATCGTCAGCATCCCGGTCATCATCGTCTTCTTCCTGGGGCAGAGGTACTTCGTGAAGGGCATTGCGCTTACCGGCGGAAAATGAGGGTTCGGTCCCGATCTGCGCTGAGAAGACGCTCCCCGTCTCGTATCTCTCCTTTGACCGAATGTTGAGACGCCGCTTTTTCGCCTGGGCCATCGATCAGGTCATGAGGGTCTACGATCCTCTGGTCGCCGGACACAAACGCCGCCTGTTCCACGACCTGCAGGGCACGGTTTTGGAGATCGGTCCGGGCACGGGGCCGAACATGAAGCATCTGCCTCAGGGGATCGACTACCTCGGCCTCGAGCCGAACCCTTACATGCACCCTCGCCTTTTGGCGGCGGCCGAGGAGCACGGCATCCAGGCCAAGGTGGTGGAAGGCAGCGCCATGGAGATCCCCCTGCCCGACGCTTCGGTGGACTGGGTGATCGGGACTCTGGTGCTCTGCAGCGTGCCGGACCAAGCTCAGGTTCTGGCCGAAGTTCGGCGGGTGCTCAAGCCGGGCGGCAGCTACCGCTTCATCGAGCATGTGGCGGCCCCGCCCGGGACCCCGACCGCCTGGCTTCAGAGGTTCATCAAGCCGCTCTGGAGCTGCTGCACCTGCGGCTGCAATCCGGATCGGCAGACCTGGGTGAGCCTGGAGGAAGCCGGATTCCGCTCTCTTCAGATGGAGTCGGTCAACCTGCGGTTTCCCATCATCTCGCCTCATCTGGTCGGCCAGGCCACCCGTTGACCCTCGGGTAGCCTCGCCTCCCATGCAGGGAGTCCGCCGGATCGAATCGGATGCGGCCATGCGGGCTCTGGGGGCCGAACTGGTGCGTCTTGCCGGGCAGGGCGATGTCGTCGCCCTCGCCGGGCCGCTCGGGGCAGGGAAGACGACCCTGGTCCGAGGGGCGCTGGAATCGCTGGGGTGGATGGGGGCCGTTCGGTCGCCCACCTTTGCTCTCTTGATCCCCTATCCCACCGAGCCGCCGGTCCTGCACGCCGACCTCTACCGGGTCCGCTCGGCCGAAGGGATCGGCCTGGAGGACTTTCTGGACGACCACATCCTCTTCCTGGAATGGCCGCCCTTTGACGCGCCCGAGCCTGCCATTCGGGTGGAGATCGAATTCGACGGCGAGGCCCGGCTTGTGCGCATCGACTCCCAAACGAAGACGCCCCCCACGGACTGAATCCGCAGGGGGCGCAGCGATTCTGGCCGAGCCAGGGGTCAGATCGTCTTGATCTCGATGTCCACGCCGCTGGGCAGATCGAGCCGCATCAGGGCATCGACCGTCTTGTTCGTGGGCTCCTTGATGTCGAGGATGCGGTTGTGGGTCCGAAGCTCGAAATGCTCCATCGACTCCTTGTCGATGTGGGGACCGCGGATGACGCAGAACCGTCGGATTCGGGTCGGGAGCGGAATCGGACCCGCGACCCGGGCTCCGGTTCGGCGAGCGGTATCGGCGATCTTTTCCGCCGACTGATCGAGCATCCGGTGATCGTAGGCCCGGAGCCGAATGCGCACGGTGAGGGTGGC
>JAKRSE010000015.1 GCA_022402505.1 Fimbriimonadaceae bacterium
TCGCCGCCTCCTTGGTCTGCGGCTTCGGCCCGGGGTAGCGGAAGTCGTCCTCTTCCAGCCAGACCATCTCGCTCTTCTGGGCCTTGTGATAGAACCAGGCGGCGAGGGTGGTGCCGTGGTGCTGGGCGATGCCGTCGATGATCACCTGCGGCAGGTGGTGCCGGCGCGCCATCTCAAGGCCTTCCGAAACGTGGCGGATGATGATGTCCGCGCTCTGGTTCGGCGGCAGAAGGTCGTGAAGGTTCACACCCTGCTGGTTCTCGATGAAGGCGAGGGGGCGGTGGAGCTTGCCGATGTCGTGGAAGGCGGCCATGGCCCGCACGGTCACCGGGTTCGCCCCGACGGCTCGGGCGGCGGTCTCGGCGAGATTCCCGACCATCACCGAGTGGGCGTAGGTGCCCGGCGCCCTCAGGCAGAGCTCCTGGATCACCGGGTGATCCGGGCTGCAGAGTTCCAGCAGAGTCCAGTCGCTGGTGAGCCCGACCAGCCGCTCGAGCACGGTGGAGCCGAGGTAGAAGATGGACGAGGCGACGAGGGCCGAGACGCCTCCCCAGAGCGCCATCTCCAAGGCCGAGAGGCCGTCCATCTGTCGGGCCGCCGCCAGCGTGCCGGCGCTGAGCACGGCCAAGCCGCACAGAATTCCGACGGCGCGGATGAGGTCGGACCGCCGCTTCAGCGGGTTGATCAGCCAGCTCCCCGCGACCCCCAGAAGCCACGCGACGGCGAGCACGGGAAGAGGCGCGGCCCCATAGACCCCGAGCAGGAGGATGGTGAGGGTGAGCCCCGTCGTCGCCGAAAGCGAGCTGATGAGGCCTCCGAGGACCAGGCCTTGCGCCAGGAGCGGCACCATCGCCAGCAGGGCCCCCGGCTGTTCCGGATCCTTGACGGCCCGCAGGATGAGCTGGACGCCGCCGAGGCTGAGCAGACAGGTCACCCAGCTGAGAAGCTCACCGCTGTCACGCCGGTCGCGGCGCGGGTCTTCCCTTTTGAGCTGATGGTGAACGACGACCCCGGCTCCAAAGGTGAGCACGATGGCGCTCAGGAGGGTCCAGGGTTCGTTGAGGAACGGTCGGTGGGCGACCGCAAGGAGGGCCAACACCAAAGCGGCCCCGATCTTTGCCAGATTCTGGGCCCAGATTGGAAGCCGTGACATGTCCTTTGAAGCAGATGGGGTCGACCGCCAGGCGGGTCGAAGGCCTCAGTACTTGCGTCGTCGGCTCTGCCGGCGGCGCTTTTCGCTGGGCTTCTCGTAATAGGCGTGGTCCTTGACCTCGCGCAGAAGACCGCTCTGCTGGAGCCGCTGGTTGAAGCGCTTCAGCGCCGCGTCAATCGATTCGTTCGGATTCAGGGTCACGTGAACCAAGTTCAGACTTTCCTCTGGATGGATTATGGCACGATTTTGCCGGTTTCTCGGGCCCCTCGTCCGGATAAGCTGGTGTTCGTCCCCAGAAATGAGACGCCTTCGCGCCTTCACTTTGATCGAGCTTCTCGTCGTCGTCGCCATCATCGCCATTCTCGCAGCCATCCTCTTCCCCGTCTTCGCACGGGCCAAGGAATCGGCCAAGAAGACGGCCTGTCTCTCGAATCTCAAGCAGATCGGACTCGCGTTCGGGCTCTACTCCTCCGACTGGGACGACTCCTATCCGAACACCGGCGATCCCTGGCTCTGGATCGGCCGCAAGTGGCGCTGGCCCGTCATGCCTTACCTGGCGATCGGTCAGAAGGAGAGCGGAGACGGTCTGACGGCGCGGTCGGGTTCGCCGGCGATCCTCATCTGCCCGAGCGACCGGGCGGCTCTGCAGGCCTACGATGGCACCAGCTATGCCTATTCCGCCGCCTTCTATCTCTCCCCCGATTCGGTGAACCGGCTTCGGCTCCGCAACCTCATCGCCGGCCTGGGGACGCCAGGTTCCCTGGCTGAGACGCAGACCCAGACCACGACCTCCGTCCAAGACCCCTCCCGCAAGGGGATGGTGATGGAGTGGCTGAACGCCCATCGGTTCGAGCGGCAGCCGGTCGGATTCTGGGGCACTCTGAAGCCGGGGCTCGTTCCGGGAGACGATCGGAAGACGGGCGCCCGCACCATGCTCCTGGCGGACCTCCACGTCGCCTTCGTCCCCGCCTCGCGTCAAACACCGAGCGTCGCCGAGGACGTCCCCGACTTCAGCATGACCCCCGACGGCATCCTGGGCACCGATCTGCCGTAGGGCGTGTTCACACTTTCACGAACCCGAGCCGGTGAGGGCTCCTTCTGATCTCGGCGAGGGCCGATCCTGGGGTGCCCCGACCTGACGACCGTCCCCAGTCTCATGGCGGAAGCCAGAACGGTGGGTCGGCCGCAGGTCGGGAAGCAGGGAGTTCGGCCCTCGGAAATGCGCAGGAGGCACCGTCCCCTGAACCTGGCCTGCGACGGATCGTGGCCTTTCCGCTTCGAGGTGGGCCCGCAGTCCGCCGTCAGGCCAGGGCACCCACTGTCAGGCTGGGAGCCCAGTCAGGCTCCGCCCAGGATCTCTCCCGAGCGAAGCGGCAGGCTCAGCGGGGTGCGGTGGCCAGAACCTGACGGAGGTTCTCCGCCTCGCCCAGGGGGACCAGAGCGACGACCATGTCGCCTTCCTGCAACACGGTCTCGCCGTCGATCGGGCCCCCGGCCGTCCCTCGAAGCAGATAGACCAGGAACGTTCCCGGCGGGAGGGCGAGGTCGCGGACCTTCACGCCCAGGAGCGGCGAGAGGCCGGAGAGGGTGGACTCGACGACCTCCATGCCTCCCTTGTGCAGGGCCCCGACCGGTATGACCAGGTCGCTGGAGACCTGCTGATCCAGCAGGTTGAAGATGATGGACGTGGCGGAGACGCAGTCGTCGATTCCCAGGTCTCGGAAGACCTGCTCGTGAGACGGGTCGTTCACTCGGGCGACGACCCGCTTGACCTTCCAGATCGACTTGGCAAGCTGACAGGCGATGAGGTTGTCCTCGTCTTCTCCGGTGACCGCAACCACGACCTCGGCCCGGTTGAACCCGGCGGCCTTCTGGATGCGGATGTCGCAGCCGTCCCCATGGACGACATGCTGTTCGCCCAGAAGGGCTGCGAGCTTGCGGGCATGGGTGGAGTCCTTTTCCAGCAGCAGGACCTCATGCTTTTGGGCGATGAAACGCTTGGCGAGCTGAGTGCCGACGTTTCCGCCTCCCATAAGGATGATGTACATGACGCTTAGAGCTCCATCTCCTCGACAAGGATGTTGTACTCTCCGGTCGGTCGGATCGGCTCGTCCAGGACCCAGTCGCGGCACATGCCGGCGATGATCGCGCTGGCATTGATCACGAAGAGTCCCAGCCGGCGGAAGGCGTCGGCACGGAGCGGGTCGGCAGCCTTGAGTGCCACCTTCTTCACCCCGAAGTTCCGCTGAACGATCTGGGCCGCCATGAGGTTCGTGTTGTCGCCTCGGGTGAGGGCGAAGAAGGCGTCGGCCTCCGCCGCACCCGCCTGCTCCAGAACGTCGAGGTCCAGGCCGTTGCCGAGAACGACGTTCACGTGCGTGTGTGAGCCCAGCCGGCGCAGCACGTCCGGGTTTCGTTCGATGATGGTCACATTGTGCCCCCGTGCGGCCATCTGCAGAGCGAGGGATGAGCCGGCGCGGCCGCAACCTAAAATGACCAATCTCATGGCTTGAACGTCGGCATTATACTGACCCCCGGCTGAGGACCCGGAAGACGTCGGCCGCCTCCAGCGGTGCGCCGCCTGGGCCTGTGAGAACAAAGCTGGCCGCGCCGCGCCCCGCCCACTGGCTGACCCGGGCGCCCAGGATGTTCCAGCCCTGCTTGGCGAAGAGCCGTGACATGCGGTAGGGCAACCCTCGGCCGCGGGGGGCCT
>JAKRSE010000143.1 GCA_022402505.1 Fimbriimonadaceae bacterium
TCCGGAGGCGACGAAGGCGACGAACCGTCCGGCCGGTCAGAAGCTGGCGAGCCATCGGCCGACGACCCGGGAGCGCTCCACCGGGACGATCGTGGACTCCGGGCTGGGGTTGAACTACACGGAGCTGGCCTGGCTCCTGGCCTCGGTGATCGCCAGGCCTCAGCTGGCCCAGATCGCCTCCGGAGTGCATCAGCGGACCTTCCGGCTGAACCGGCGGACCTGCGACGACTTTCAGACCTACTCGGCGGCGATCGGCGACGACTGCCTGGCTCCGGGGGGCGACTGGGTGACGGCGGCCTATGCGATGATCAACTCGCTCGGGCTGACCTTCGGCCGGAACGAGACTTCGATCTCGGGCTCGGTGGTGGCGAACCGGATGCTCCAGGATCAGGCGCGGCCTGCCGGAACGAACGAGGTGCAGACCCTGACGCTGGGCGCCGTGGTGACGGGCGGGACGCTGACCCTGCTCTTCAACGGGCAACAGATCGGGCCGATTGCGGGTTCGGCGAACATGCAGACGGCGATGCAGACCGCCTTCAACACGGCCCTGGGCGCCGGGAACATGACGGTGGGCGGCTCGGGGACGAACTACACGCTGACGGGCGCGGGGGCGCTGGCCGGGCGGAATCTGCCGATGGTGGAGGTTGCGCCGGGCGGGAACGCCCTGACGGCGGCCACGACGGTCTCGATTGTGGAGACGACCCGGGGCGGGTTCATCGAGCCCGTGATCGAGCCGGTGCTGCCCGGGCATTGGGAGGTCTGGATGGCCGACACGCTGGGCGGGCTTGGCCAGGAGCCGAACCGGCTGACTTCCCTGTTCCAGGCGGAGCTTTCGATCGAGCGGGGGCGGAATCCGGTGAACCGGGCGGGGCGGGCCTTGGGCACGGGGTTCGCCCGGGTGGCCGAGGCGGAGGACACGATCAACCTGACGCTGTCGGGCGAGTCGGCCGGGAACCTGAAGGCGGCCCGGAATCGGAGTCTGGCGGATGCCGTGACCTACATTCGGCTGGAGGCGGTGGGTCCGGTGATCGGGGCGACGGGGATCAACCATTCGCTGCAGTTCGACCTGTGCTGCAAGGTGGATGAGGAGCAGGGCTTCGGCGATGCGGACGGGGTTCGGGACGTGACTTACCGGTTCGTGCCGGTCTTCGACGACGCCTGGGGGAACGCGCTGGTCGCCCGGCTGGTGAACGGTCTTTCGGGAGCTCAGCTCTGATGTCTGCCCCGCAGGAGGAGGTCCGTCCGGTCAGCTTTGAGGATCTGCTGGGATCTCGGGAGGATTCGGTCGAGATCGTTCTGGCGGACGGTTCGGTGCGGCGGCTGGTGTTCCGGTGGAATCCGAACGGGATGACTCAGGAGCGGGTGGACGAGGTCCATTCTTCGGCCGGGAAGCCGGGGGACGACGACTGGATGGGGCGGTGGCTGCTCTACTTTCTGGAGTCGTGGTGCCTGGGCGAGCTTTCGGCGGAGACGATGCGCCGGGTTCCGATCCAGGCTCAGGGGAAGATGATTGCGCTGATCCAGGAGGCCACCCGCCCAAACCCTCCGACCGCGACCACCTCCTCCGCTGGCTGAGGCACGGTCGCACGGCGGCGAAGCCCCCCGGGTGGTGGACGGCCATCCGGGGGGCCCGTGCGGCCGGCTGCCCTCCGTGGACGCTGTACGGCCTGGGAGCCTCGCCGTGCATCCTGTGGCGCTGGTGGTCAGCGTGGGCTTCGGAGGCGGAGGGGATGATCGAGGCGATGAGGGCGGGGCTTCGGGTGTGAGTGGGCCCGGCCGATGGCTCAGAATCGCAGCAAAATCAGGTCGTGAAGCACCCCTTCGGCTTGTTCGAAGGGACCCCGCGGGTTCCGGCCTGTGGGCCTTTCTTTCTTGTTCTCGGTTTTTGGGATCCGCAAACCACTGGGAAAGCGTTCAAAATCTGCGGGAATTGTGCGACAATTCAGGGTGAAAATGGCCGTCAAACCGACTCGGACCGCACCGGATGAAGGTTCGGAGAGCGTCTCCACGTCCTCGCAACAGGCAGCTTTGACGCGGCTTGAGAGGGTCATTCACGCCTCGCCGTTGGGGCGCCGGGAGGACCGGCAGGAAGCCGCCGGCTGGCTGCGGGTGATCCGCCGCCTGGAGGAGCAGGATCTCCTGGACGCGGCCCAGGTGGACCGCCTTTCCAACATGGTCGTGGCCAGGCTCGCGACCAGGCAGCTGAACTCGTTCCTGCCGGGTGCGTTCCTGGGGACCCGCGGGAAGCGCCGGGCCCTGGACGTGGTCTGGAGCCGCCATGCCAGGAGGTGAGCAGACGCCGGAGAGGCGGGACGCAGAACTGCACTCGGACTCTGGTCGGGTCGAGGAGATGGTGATTCAGGCCATGAGGGCGACCTCTGAGCCCGTCCAGACTGCGGTCGAAAAGACCTGGACCGAGGAGCACACGACGGTGTATGTCGAGACCATGTCCAAGGCCACTTTGGCCTCGATCACGGACCGGCGAGAGCACCGCTGGATGATTCTTGCCTTGACGGTCATCGTCCTGGCCTTCGTTGCCGCTTTGGCGGCCTTTGGAAAGGAAGGCTTCGTGAGGGACATTCTGCCGATCCTCACGGGCGTTCTTGGACTGGGCGGCGGCTACTGGGCCGGCCGTCGGTCGTCGGAATAGTCGCCTGGGATTGAGGGCGGGTTCGGTGTCAGCTTCCCCGCCCGGGGTTCGAGTTCATGCGTGGTTCTGGGTCAGGCGACTTGGGATTCGGCGAGCTTTCTCTTCATTTGGATGAGGATGGCGTAGAGGCGGGGGAGGTC
>JAKRSE010000144.1 GCA_022402505.1 Fimbriimonadaceae bacterium
GAGCGGCATGGGCCGCTTGGGGGAGAGGAACTCCGAGAACCATCGCTCCAGCCCTTCGGCCAAGGTGCGGCTGAGGGGCATGATCGTGTCGCCCGGAACCGGATCAGCCGAGGCGAGAGGGGCCAGGCTCCGGCTCAGGGAGTCGTGCCCCAGGCTGTGGGTCTGGATGAGCAACGGAGTCGGGCCGGCGGCGTGGCGGTCGCGGAGCGAGCGGAATGGTGCGGCGAAGATCGGATCGGTCAGGAAGAGGGCCCTCTCCCGGCCGTCGGCCCAGCGGTCGGCCAGGGAGAAGAGCGGCAGAACCTCCAGCCTTCCTCGGCCCCCTGATCCGGGTGGGACCAGATCGGCGGCTGCCTCTTGGATCAAATCGGCCAGGGGCATCTGACTCGGCCGCAGATACAGCTCCATCGCCTCGGTCCGGTCGTCCTGGGTGATCGCCTTGATCCAGCTCCGGATCGTGAGGTTCGCTCCGTGGACCCGCTGCCCCGGCTGCGCAGGGTGAATCAGCTCGATTCGATCCAAGGGGACGGCGAATCGGATTCCGGACGGCATGGGCGGATGCTACACCTTGAGCGGGCTCGGGCGGACCTCTCCTTCCTCCGAGAGGTCGAAATCGAGCCAGGGCTGCCCCGATTCCAGGGCGAGCAAGGCCCGCTTGCGGTTCAGGCCCCAGGCGTAGCCGTGCAGCAGGCCGTCCGCCCCGCAGACCCGGTGGCAGGGGATGAAGATCGGCAGGGGGTTTCGGGCGCAGGCCTGGCCGACCGCCCGGGCATGGCGGCGGTCGGCGATCTGCATGGCAAGCTCGCCGTAGGTCGTGGTCCGGCCGGGAGGGATTCGGACCAGCTCCTGCCAGACCCGACGCCAGAACGGAGGGCCGGTCGGATCGAGCGGAAGGTCCATCACCGGGGAGTCGCCCTGCAGGTAGGCGTCCAGCCACTCGCGGCCTGCTTGGGTGAGGGGGGACTCGGCCTCATGCAGCCCCTGGCTTTCGGACAACAAGGCCAAACCGGTCAATCCCTCTTTCGAGGCTGAGAGCCGAAGGGTTCCCAGCTTTGATCTCCAGACGGTCGCGGGCATCTCCGTCGGTTCGGACGCGCGACAGCCTCCGGAAGACTCCCTGCTGGTTCAATCGAGCAGAAGCCCCGGCTCCAGAATCGCCACTACGTCCACATGAGTCTCGGAGACCTGGTACTGCACCGCAAGGATCAGACCGCAGTCATGGCCGAGGCTGTGGAGGAACCGGTCGCCGCCTGCCTGCAGGATTCCGATGTCGGGATCGGTCAAGACTTCCCGCTGAAATCGCACCATCTCTCCCTCCAGGCAGTCACGGACCCTGGGATCGACCAGCAGCAGCAGGTACTCGGACCAGGCTGCGGAAGCCGAAAGCGAGAAGCGCAGTCTGCGCGCCATCAGGACTCACTCCAAGTCTTCCAGTGAGACCTCGTACAGATCCGTCCCGGGCACCTTTCCGAAACGTCCGGCGGCCAGGTCGGCGCGTCCGTCCTCGATCGCCTGACGCCAACGCTCGTTGCGCCAGGCGAGGTTTCTCTGCAGAAGTTGGTGCTGTCTGATCGCATTCCGGATGGCCTCGCTGTAGGTGCTGAATTCTCCCTGTTCCACCAAGCCCTTGATGTAGTCATCCAGGCTGGCCGGGAGGCTGATGTTTCTGGTTCGCAGTTCTTTCGGCATCGCTCTTCCTCCGTCCTGGAGGTTTGCCACGGGTACGTGTCTTCGGGGACGGCGCCTTCATGGCGAATCCGGAGCCCCCTGGGATGTCGGGGCCAAGAGAGGACCCGACACCTCCATTCTACGACAGTTTTTGCCATTTTTTGCCATCGGTCCGCCGAGGGAATCTCCGGGTCCGAGCCTGCGAGCGAGACAAGACAACCGGTATGCTGCCAAGAATGAAGAGCCCCCTCCACGGCAGATGGGATGTCACGATTCTCCGGCCCGGACAGCCGGCGCCGACCTGGTTCGAGCTGGAAGAGGGGCCGGAAGGCTGGAGTGGCCGGTTCGTCGGCGTCGTCGGCAGCGCCCGGCCCATCGCGAAGATCGAAACGGCCGACACATGCCTCCGGTTTTCGCTCCCGCGCCAGTACGAATGGTTCGACCATGACCTGGAGTTCGCCGGCGAGCTCGTGGACGGAGTGCTCTATGGAACGACCGTTGAAGACCGGTCCACTCCCTGGGTCGCCCACCGGGCCCCCGATCTCCCGAAGCCCTCCACCGGCGGATGGGGCGATCCGATCGACCTCCTGGCGGACGGACTGGAGGGCTGGATGCCCCGCCCCGGTTCGCTGGAATCCAAGTGGACGATGGAAGGCGGCAGCCTCGTGAACCCGGAGACCGGAGCCGACCTGGTCACCCTCGCCCACTTCCGCGATTTCCGCCTGGAGGCTGAATACAGCTACCCGGCGGGCGCGAACAGCGGCATCTATCTCCGAGGACGGTACGAAATCCAGGTGCTGGACGATCACGGATCCCGGCCCCACGTCGGGTCAAGCGGCGGGGTCTACGGCTTCCATGCGCCCCGCACCAACCCGATCCACCCGGCGGGCGAAAGGAACCTGGCGGTCATCAGCCTGCTGGGACGCCATGTGGAGATCGACCTGAACGGGATCCGGGTCGTCGAAGGCGAGATTCCCGGGATCACGGGCGGCGCTCTCGACTCGGCCGAAGGAGCCCCCGGCCCGATCTTCCTCCAAGGCGACCACGGCCCCGTCACCTACCACCGCCTCACCCTCACCCCCTGGGTTCTCCGTCACTAAGCCCAGCCCAGAT
>JAKRSE010000145.1 GCA_022402505.1 Fimbriimonadaceae bacterium
GGTGTAGGGAGGCTTGAGCTCGATCCCGCTTCGGTTGTGATAGAGGGCGCGGGTGACCGCCCGCCACGTTTCGCGGTAGACGTCCTCGGCGATGGCGAACGGGAAGGACCGCCCCACCCCATCCACCGCCAGAACGTACCGGCCCGGCTTGGTCAAGGCGGAGAAGTCGGCCTCCAGCACCTCGGTCCCGACGAAGCTGCCAAAGGGCGTGTCGGTCTCGTGGAGCGTCTCCGCGATCGGGCCGGATGTCCGCTGTCGCAGACGGCCCGCAAAGGCCTCCGCCCCCGTCGCCGCATCCAGGACGCGAAAGCCCCGGCCGATGTGGAAGGCGAGGTTCAGGCCGCCCCGGTCGCCCATCCAGTGCTGGACGTAACCGATCTTTCGCCGAGCCTCGGGCCGATAGCCCACCAGGTTCACATGGACCGCCTCGCTTCGGAGGGCCGCCTCGTCGTACTTGAACTCCCAAGGGCCTGCCACCCGACCCAGCGCGCCCGTGGCCAGCCGGTAGGTTTTGCCCCGCTCCATCGGCTCGGGGAGAAAGAGGTAGAGCAGGTGGGTCTTGACGTGGTCCTTCCGATCGTTGACCGTGCGGCCCTCCCAGCGGTCGATGAAGGCGGCGAAGGCCGTGCCCTTGCTCTTTCGGCCGACGGTCGATGGGCGGAGCCCCTGCCCGAAGGCCGGATCGTCCGGCGAGGCGATGGTGTACGAGTCCGTCGCCGTCGCCCGGGCCACGTCCAGATCCACGCCGATCACCGATTCGTTCTGCGGATTCTCGCCCGCCTTGTGGTAGACGACCCGCCCTTCCAGCACCTCGACCATAAGGATCTGGGAGGTGAGGGGCAGGACCGTGATCCGGGGAAAGTCGTCGGCCGGGAGCTGAGCCGACGCGGGCTCCGCCGCGCAACCGACGACAAAGACGGCCAGCAGACCGGAGACGCCCGCGGGAACGGATCGAGCCATGACCCGTTCATCCTACCCGCAGGCATCTCGGGAAATGTTGATGAATATCCGCATTTTCCCATACTTTCGAGTTCTGTTGCGAGACACTTTTTCAACCTCGCCCTGCCCGGTCGTCCAGACCGTGGCGAACCGACGGGCTAGAATGGGGGGCATGATTCGGCGCCTGCGGACCCTCCTCCTGCCGGCTGCGCTCCTCTCGGCCTGCCTGGCCGGCGCGGCCGAAATCCCCTGGCGCCCCTATGAGGCGGCCCGATCGGCGGCGGCCAAGAACGGCACCCTGATCTTCGTCGAGGTCGGCGCGTCGTGGTGCGGCGTCTGCCGTCAGATGGACCGCACGACCCTCCGGGCCCGGTCGGTGATCCAGGCCCTCGCCAAGGTGCCCTCGGTCCGACTGGACGCCGAGAAGGACGGGCGAACCTTCAGCCAGAGGCATCGGGTCGGGAGCTTCCCCACCTACCTCCTGATCGACGCCTCGGGCAGCGAGTTTGGCCGGATGAACGGAGGCACCGACCCGGCGCCCTTCGTGGAGTTCCTCCAGTCGTCGATCGAACGACACTCCGCCTTTCGAACCATGACCGCCCGGGTCGCCCGGAACCGTCGCGACGCGGAAGCCTTCGCCGTCCTCGCCCGGGTGAATGCCGAGCGGGGAGCCCTGGGCGCAGCCGAACCCCAGGCGAAGCGGGCCCGCGAGCTGGGCCTGCGCGGGCAGGTCCTCGGCGACGCCTACTACGCCATCGGACGAAGGCATGCCGAGGCGGGGCGCGCGGCCGACTGCCTCGCCGCCATGAGGCGGGCCGTCGCCGAATTCAAGGAGCCCCGGCGGATCGGACTGGCACGCATCGGCTCCGCCGCCGCGCTGGCCGACCTTGGCCGGATCAAGGAGGCCCGCGAGCAGCTCGACCTCCTCCTCAAGGTCGCCGGAATGCCCGAAGGCCTGCGGTCCTCAGCCGAGCGCATGAAGCGGGCCCTGGGCTGACCTGCGCAACCATCCCGCCCTTTCGGGTCAACTGAGGGCGAAATGACGCAGTTTCCTGACGGCTTCGTATGGGGTTCGGCCACCGCCTCCTACCAGGTGGAGGGCGCATGGAACGCCGACGGCAAAGGCCCTTCGGTCTGGGACATGCTGACCCGCCGACCCGGCGCGGTCTACGGCGGCAACACGGGCGACACGGCCTGCAATCAGTACGAGCTCTACCGCGACGACGCCGCCCTGATGCAGAAGCTCGGGCTCCAGGCGTACCGGTTCAGCATCTCCTGGCCCCGAGTCATGCCGACCGGCCGAGGCGCGGTCAATGAGAAGGGCCTGGACTACTACGACCGCCTGGTCGATGCCCTTCTGGAGCATGGAGTCCAGCCCTACGCCACCCTCTTCCACTGGGATTACCCGCGCGACCTCTATCTGGAGGGCGGCTGGATGCACCCCGATGCCGACCGATTCTTCGCCGACTATGCCGCCCTGGTCGGCGAACGGCTGAGCGACCGCGTCCGCAACTGGATGACCTTCAACGAGCCGCAGGTCTTCCTCGGCATGGGCCACGTTACGGGCGAACACGCCCCGGGCATCAAGCTCGGATGGGGCGAATTCATGTCCGGCCTGCGAGGAATCTGCCGCAGCCACGGCCGGGCCGTCGACGCCCTCCGCGCCGTCGGCAAGCAGGACCTGTGGATCGGGATGGCCCCGGTCGGCGAGATCGGCATCCCCGCCACCGAGTTGCCGGAAGACATCGCCGCCGCCCGACGCTGGGGCTCCGACCTCCCCGCCCCCACCCACTGGCACCGCGACATCTACCTGATGCCGATGCTGAAGGGCGAATG
>JAKRSE010000146.1 GCA_022402505.1 Fimbriimonadaceae bacterium
GGAAGAAGGTCGGCATCGTCGTCTCCCGCTGGAACGAGCTGGTGACCAAGGCTCTGCTGGAGGGAGCACTCGATGAACTGAAAGGCATCGGCGATCCCGAAGTGATCGTGGTCTGGGTTCCGGGCGTATGGGAGATTCCGCTTGCCGCCAAGGCCCTGGCCTCGCGTGATGATGTTCATGGAGTCGTGGCCTTGGGCTGCATCCTCCAGGGGGCGACGACCCATGCCGGCATGCTGGCGGGAGACGTGGCCTCGACCTTGATGGTCCTCCAGGTCGAATCCGGCAAGCCGATCAGCTGGGGCGTCCTGACCCCGGAGACTCAGGAGCAGGCCTTCGAGCGGGCCGGAATGAAGCTGGGGAACAAGGGTCGAGAAGCCGCCGGGGCCCTGGCCGAGATGGTCAACCTACTTCCGAAGATCGCGGACTGACCCCGCCGGGCTCGTTCCAGGCCGTCTTGAGGGTGCCCCAGAGCACGGCAAGCGAGAGGCCGAGCCAGAGGGTCGCCCAGACCACGTCGGGGATGCCGGTCGCCTGGCGCATCAGGGCCGCGTCCGAATGACCCGCCTGAGTGGAGACCGCGAAGAGGGCTCGAAACGCGGCGAGGCTGGTGAGGGCCAGCTGGACTCCGAGGAACTGCACCGCCCCGGCGAGCGCGTCTCCCTGCAGCTTCGCCGCCAGGAACCAGAGCGCCGGAGCCCAGAGAGCCCCGAACAGCAGCCCGACCAGGTCGCCCCTGACCAGAAAGACCATCGAGCCGGCGAGGCCGACGGCCAAGACCTTCAGCCAGGTGCGGGAGGCGAGTTCGGAGCGGGATCCAAGAATCAGCAGGCCGCCCAGCACTGCTGTGCCCACATAGCCTGCCGAGGCGACCACGAGGATCGGCCCGCCGCGCACCAGGGCGAGACCGCTGCCGTCGGCGTTCACCAGGATCCGGTCCACCGACCCTCCTCCGGCGATGCCCGCCACCGCGTGGAACAGCTCGTGGAGATGGGTGTTCAGCAGAAGCAGGGGGTACAGAAGGAGACCGCCGAACGGCACCAGCCACATCAGGACGGAGAGTCCGGCGGCCATGAGCAGCAGTCCGCGTCGGCGTTTCAGCGTCATCCCGCTTTTCCCTACGTTCCTCAGGATGACTGGGATGCCCGTGCGGACGTAGACTGGGAGAGATGGCGAACCGGATCGGCTTCTGGATTGGGGAACCGCGGCGGCGGCCTTGGCCGGACTGGCCGTATGGGTCTATGCCACGGGTCCCAGCGATGAAGAAATGATCGATGCGGCCCTGGAGGAGGCGGTCCAGGCGAGCCGCGAAGGGCGCCCCTTCGGAGTCCTGGAGCACATGGCGGGCAACTTCCAGTTCAACGGCCAGGCGGCGGGCGACCGGTCGGACATCATCCGCTACGTTCGCACCCTGAAGCCCGACGTGAAGATTCAGGATCGTCGCCTGACGCTGGATGGGGATTCGGCGACCTGGACGACCCCGGTGAAGATCGTCTTCGGGGATTCGGAGTCCGGCGTTGGCGGGACGTTCGAAATCCCGGACGTCAAGATCCACTTCCGCCGCTCCTTCGGCACCCGAATGACCTTCTTCCCCTACTCCAGCTGGAAGATGGAACGGGTGGACGCCCCGAACTTCCTCCCGCCGATGCTGCCGTTCTGAGCCGGGACCAGGCCGAGTCTCTGGACATGACCCGGATCGTGGTGCTTGGGGGGGCCGGGGGTGGGGAAGACGACATTCTCTCGCCGGGCCGCGGAGCGACTGGGATGCCCTCTCTTCTCTCTGGACGAGTGGGCTCCGCCGGGGAGTGCGGTTTCGGCCGGCTCGGATTTTCGAGAGAGGGTCGAGCGCGAGCACCTGGCCGAGCGCTGGGTGAGCGACGGGAACTTCGCGGCGGTCACCTTCGACCTGCGCCTTCCGCGGGCGACCGAGATCGTCTGGCTGGAGGTCCCGAGGGCGATGGCACTGGTCCGCGTGGTCCGGCGTGCGCTCGGGCCGGACCCCACCCACGGGCTTGGCGGCCTTCCGGAGGTTCTGCGGTACCTGATTCGGTTCGACCGGGTGAACCGGCCGAAGATCGAGGCGGAGATCGGTCGGCATGGGCCGCAGATTCCCCAGCGAATCCTGCGCTCGGGCCGGGAGATCGAAGCCTACTTGGAGGGGCTTCGGCCCGACTGAAGCAGGGCGAAGGCGGCGATGATCCAGCCGAGGATCACGAGGACTCCGCCGATCGGGGTCACCGCGCCGAGCCACCGGACCCCCGTGACCGCCAGCAGGTAGAGGCTGCCGCTGAAGACGATCAGGCCGATCCCCATGAGCCAGGCGGCGGCGCGAAGCTTCGCCTTCGGCCAGACGACCATCGCCACGCCCAAAGCCACGAGGCCCAGCGCGTTGAACCCATGGTACTGACGGGCGGTGAGAAAGACCTCGAACCGGTCCGGCGGGATCTGGCCGCGAAGGGCATGGGCTCCGAAGGCTCCCAGCAGGACGGCGGCGGCGGCCAGGATCATTCCGCCGGCGGCCGTCCGGGCTCCGGCCGAATCAGGCTCGGACATGGAGCGGAGTCTACTTCGACCGTCGCCGGCGACGGGGAACGCCCAGGGCGATCCCGGCCGCGAGCAGGGCCGTTCCGCCGGGCTCGGGCACCGGACTCGCAGCCGTGACCTCCAGTTCCGAGGCGACCAGGTTGCCCAGAAGCCGGAAGCCTTCGTCGGATGGGTGGACGCCGTCGATGTCCAGGTGGACCTCCGTGTCCCAGACCTCCTGG
>JAKRSE010000147.1 GCA_022402505.1 Fimbriimonadaceae bacterium
CTATCCCGACACCCTCTTCACGCGGATCATGAGCGAGGCCTACCCCTTCTGGGCCCGCCTGGAGGCCGACTCCGGCCTCGATCTGGTGGACGAGTGCGGGCTGCTCTACTTCGGCCCGGCCGAGGACCCGAAGGTCGCCTCGATGATCTCCGCCCTCTCGGACCTGGCCGTGCCGCACGAGGTTCTGAGTCCGTCCGAAGCCGCCCGACGACGCCCCGGTCTGCGGCTGGCCCCGGGCGAGGTCGGCGTCTTCACGCCCGAGGCCGGAGCGGTCCGGGCCGACCTGGCGCTGCAGGCGACCTGGCGATTGGCCGAGGCGGGCGGGGCGATCCTGGTCCAGGCCAAGGCCGATCCGCTGGACCTGGCCAAGAGCTTCGATGTGGTCGTCCTCGCCGCAGGTCCCTGGCTGCCCGACCATGCCCCCATCCGCCCGGAGGTCACGATGCAGGTCTTCGCCTACTTCGATGCGCCCGCCGAGGGGCCGGTCTGGATCGATGCGGTGACCGAGGTCTACGGCTTCCCTCGCGAGGGCCCCGGGTTCAAAGCCGGACGCCACCAACGCGGCCCTGCCCTCCATCCCGACGACCCCCGGCCCGCCGACCCGATCCAGCTGGACGAAATCCGCGCCGGCCTCCGGCACCGTTTCGGTCTGGACCAGGAGCCGGCGGAGACCGCCACCTGCCTCTACACGAGCTGGCCAGATGAGCTGTTCCGGTTCGGACGAATCGAACCGAACATCGTCTGGGCCTCCGCCTGCAGCGGCCACGGCTTCAAGCTCGGCCCCTGGACCGGCTCAATCCTCGCCGCCATGACCGAATCCACCCCACCCCCACCCGAATTCGCCGGGCTTGCGTGAGCTTGAACCCCAGCACGACGGCCCAAACTGGTCGGTTTCGGCGACATGAATGCCTGGCTGGGCCCTGACTCCGAGGGGAAAGCGACGCGCAGTCAACCCTCCCAAGCCCCGCCGAAGTGGAGGGCGCGGCCTCGGGGCGCCGGTGGGGGGACTCAGCCGCCGACGGCTCGCCAGCGGGCGGGGCCGGGGTCGGGTTGGCCGGTCTTCAGGACCTGTTCCATCGTGAGTTCCAGTCCGGGTTCGGCGGGCTGGCGGTTCCAGACGGTGAAGTAGCCGAGACCGCCTCGAGCGAGGCTGCTGGGCATCGCGACCCGGTAGGTCTGCGACGCATCGACTCCGGTCACCGAAACCAGCCGGGTCTCGGCCGTGCTGGAGGCGCGGAAGGAGACTTCCAGGCCGCTGACGTGCAGAAACGCGGGGTTGTTGGTGGGAAAGAGGGACACGGACCGCTCCAGCGCCTGACGCACCTGGGCGCCGGTCAGCTTGAGCACGCTCACCTCTTCAGTCGGGAAGAGGAGGGCCGAGGCGAGGGTCTTGCCCGCCAGGTCATCGACCAGGACTCCGGCCGGGACGAAGGCGAAATCGGCTCCGGTCGCCGAGCGCAGAGAGTCGGCCATCCCCTGGCCGAAGCGAACCTGATCGGCCGAGAGGTTCTCTCGGTCGGCAGCCCAGACAGCGCCGGCCATCAGGGCCAGGACGCACAGGGAAAGAGCACGGTTCATCAAGGTTCATTCACCTCCTTGGAGAGGCTTCAATGGATTGGACGAGCCAACCCATCTCAAGCTTCCATCACAAAGCCGGCCGCCGGGACCCGGCGGCCGGAAATCGGGCCTTTTTTCGGAACGAAGCGGACTTCAGACTTCGGAGTCGATGCCCATCGACCGGGCGGACCCGGCCACGATCTTCATGGCGGCATCCAGGTCGTCGGTGTTCAGGTCGGGCAGCTTCTGCTCGGCGATCTTGCGGACCTGGGCCTTGGTGAGCTTGGCGATGGAGGGGGTCTTCCCCGTCGCGCCATTGCCCTTCTGCAGGCCGAGCTCCTTCTTGATCATGTCGCCGATCAGGGGCTGGTTGATCTGCATCACGTAGCTTCGATCTTCGAAGACCGTGATCTTGACCGGCATGATGGAGCCCATCTGCGGGGCGGTGATCTCGTTGAACTTCTTGAGGAACTCCATCATGTTCACGCCGGCCTGGCCCAATGCGGGGCCGACGGGGGGGGCGGGAGTGCCCTTTCCGGCGGGAATGTTCAGCTTGATGTTGTGGGTGACTCGTTTGGCCATGATGTTTCGTCCCCTGCGTCGTTCGGGGTGGAATTCGCGCATGCGCCCGCCGGGACATAAGGGAAGCGACTCCCGTCAAGCAATGGCGAAGGATACCGGGCCGTCGGCCGGCCTGCGGGACCGGTAAACTCCGCCCCCGGTGAAGTTCAGCCTCTCCTTCCTTCGCGACCTGATCCCGACCCCCCTGACCTCCGCCGAACTGGGCGATGTCTTCACCATGGTCGGGTTCGAGCTGGAGGAGATCTTCCACTCCGAGGGCGAGGATTGTCTGGACATCAACATCATGGCGAATCGGGGCGATGCGGCCTCGGTGCTCGGTCTGGCCCGCGAGCTGCACGCCAAGCGGCCCGAGGATGGCGCCACCGACCTCTTCCGCCGACTCATTGCCGACTCGGGCCCGCGTTCCGGCCCGGCCGAGGCGATGGCCCGGATCACGATCCAGACCGAGAACTGCACCCGCTACGCCTTTCGGGTGATCGAGAACGTCGAAAACGGCGATTCGCCCGCCTGGCTTCAGAAGCGGCTGATCCAGTCGGGTCAGCGACCGATCTCCCTGCTGGTGGACCTGACGAACTACGTGATGCTGGAGACGGGCCAGCCGCTCCACGCCTTCGAT
>JAKRSE010000148.1 GCA_022402505.1 Fimbriimonadaceae bacterium
TTCGAGCAACCGAGCGCCCGTAGCGATAGCGGAGGGCCGGGTTCGGCTCGGGGAAGAAGCGTCCCAGGATGGACTGAGGAGCCACCGTGGAGTTGCCGATCCCTTCGCCGATGCCGATGCCGCCCGCCGTCTCGGTGGGAACGCCGATATCGGCCGGCCGGCTGGAACGGTTTTTGTTCGTGATGAACCGGGCCTGGTCGATGAGGCCGATGGTGGCGAAGGCGACCATTCGGCGGGTCGTGGGGTTCAGCGACTGGTCCAGCGAGCGGGCTCGGTTCAGAGCCTGAATCGCCGCGCCCGAGTTCGCGAATCCCGCGATCTGAATCTGCTCGGTGAGAAGAAGGGTCGGATCGATCCGCCCGGCGACGGTCACGGAGCCCGCTCGGCCGATCGATTCGATGATGATTCGGTTGCCCGTGCTTCCCGGGCTTCGGAGCGAACCGTCCGCTCGGCTGGCCTTGGCGTCCAGCTGGTTCGGCTCATAGCGAACCCGGACCAGTCGGCGGCCACCGTCGGCGGCCTGCCTCGTGTAGGGCCCCAGAAAATCCGGACCGCCCCGGTCGATGATCGTCGCCGCCGGATTGGCCGGATCGGGCACGATGGTCAGGCCGGTGCCTGGCCGGAGATAGAGTCCGTCCGGGTCGCGGGTGAATCCGGCGGCATCCACGCCGATCGGCGGGGTCACCGCCGGACGCCAGTCCGCGCCCAGCCGAGAGTTGACCAACTGGTAGTGGGAGAGGGTGATTCCGCTCTGGGCCAGGTCGGAGGCGAGGGTGCGGGTGCGGCTCCGTCCGGCATCCGCCACGTTTCGGCTGACGATGCCCGCAAAGGCCAGGCCCAGGATCAGCAGCACGCCGAGGAGCAGGATGGCAATGACCAGGGTCTGGCCTCGCCGCGTTCGGCGCCGGATTCGGACGGGAATCTGAGTGGGCATGGTCGTCATCAGCGGAGGAAGTTTCGGACGGTGGCGGAGCCGCGGACGGTGATCAGCTGAGGATTCGGGATCCCCTGGCTGGGAAGGGTCTGGAGGCCGACGAGGATGTCGATCATTCGGCTGCTGTCATAGTCCACGGTCACGACGTCGTTCGGCTCGGTGAATTGGAACCGATAGGAGATGCGAATGTTCCCGGCCGGCAGCGGTTCGCCGGGCTTCGAGTTGAATTCGACGTAGCCGGCGCGGTACTGGGCCCGGAACACGGCATAGGCCAGGTCCGATTCGTTGTGGACGAGCGGGTCGAGGTCGACGGCGAGCCCAAGCGAGGCCCAATCCGGTTCGATCTGGTGCGTGTAGTTGATGTAGTACTCGTTGGGTCCCACCGGTCGGTTCGTCGTCCGCGAGTAGCGGATCGGCTGACCGAAGCTGGGGCCGGGGAGCTGGTTCGGGCCGATGACCGACTCCGATCCGGGAGTGATGGCGCCGCGGAGCAGTCCGGCATTGGTGGCCAGGGGCGAGGCGACCCCGCCCGGCTGAATGAGCGCCGGCAGATAGATGAACCGCTTGGCGAATCTCTCGCGGGCGTCGGAGACGCCGGGAGCGAGTGTCGGCAGGTTTGCCCAGAGCTTGTTGAAGCGCCGGTTGATCCCGACGTTGGCGTTCTGCCAGTCGTCCCAGTCGAACGTCGCCCAGTCTCCCGAGGCGGTGTCGGTGGCGGCAGGAACGGCGGGTCCGGTGTGGATTCCGCCCCAGCTCCCGGGCGCGGCGTTCGGCGCGCTCGTGGGAAGGCGGTCGCCCACGGGCACCGAGAGGTCGCTGCCGACTTCGCGGATGTCAAAGGACGCGCGAAGGACGCCGGACTTCAGGTCGGGCACGACGGGGACGAAGGCTCCCGCTTCGGGCAGAGTGAGGGCCGACGCTTCCAGTGCGCCTGTGAAGGGATAGCTGCCGTTGACCAGCTCGCCGGATGCCAGGCGAAGGTAGCGGGACAGATTGAACATCGGTCGGGTCGGGTCGAGACCCTGAACCTGATCGCCTGCCAGGTCGAACAGGGTGTAGGCGATCGTGCCGTCCGAGGCGGGGAACGGGCTTCCGGCCGACGCATTGCCCGGGCCGAAGGCTCCCGGCACCGCGGCCGGCTGAATGCGGAGCGACTTGACGGTCCATGCTCCTTCACCGGCAGCGAAGGTGTCCGCTCCGACCTTGGCGGCGTTGTCCGTCTCCAGTCCGGGGGGCACCGGGCTCATCTGAACCAGCGCCTCGCCGGTGTTCCGCTTGGGCTGGAACCGGACCAGGGAGGTGACCTCGGGGGTCAGGCCGTTGACGACCGCCTCACGGTTCTGCTTGTTGAAGCTGAACGCGATGAGATCAAGGCCGGCAGATTCGGTTTCGATCCGTCCGACGCGGGCCCAGTTGGCTCTCCGAGTCGCATCGCCCGCCTGGGTGAAGAAGTCGGGGTCGTCGAGGATCGGGTTGCCCAGGGCATCGACCGCAAAGAAGGCGGCGTTGGCGACGAATCTGCCGGCAACGCGGTCCCAGACCCGAATCGGAACTTCGGCGCGCCAGAGGACGAACAGGTTCTCGCCGCCGTTGGAGAGGGCGACAAGGTTGCCGCCGCTCCGGAGCTGGATGCTCGGATTGCTGTAGGCCCGCTCTGGATCGCGGAGGCCGACCCACCAGCGGACGAGGGTGTTGCCCGCCGCAACCGGAAGGCGAGGGTCGCCCTTCGGAGCCCGGAGGGTGGGGTCGATCTTGCCTGTATCCGGGTTGACGAAGGCGCCTCCGACCTGGTCCGCGGGGTCTCCTTG
>JAKRSE010000149.1 GCA_022402505.1 Fimbriimonadaceae bacterium
CATCGACCGGATGGTCACTCAGCTGATGCTGCAGCCGGACTTCGCCGGAGTGCGGGGGGTCGTCCTCGGCCAGTTCACCCGTTGCGATGAACAGGACCCGGATTCGGCCTGGAACGTCCGCCAGGTCCTCACGGAGCGGCTCAGCGACCTCGGAATTCCGGTCGTGGCGGGCTGGGCGATCGGGCATGTGCTGAACAAGCTGACCGTCCCGCTGGGCGTCCGGGCCGAACTCGACTCGGGCACCCTGAGCCTGAAGGTCTTGGAGTCCGCCGTCCGAGACTGAGGTCTCGGGTACCGTGCCGAAGCCATGACCCCCACCTGCACGATCAAGCTGGAACCGGGACGCGAGAAGAAGATCCGCTCCTTCTATCCCTGGGTTCAGAAGGGCGAAATCCGCCGGGTGGAAGGCGGTCGGGATGCGGGGCTGGCGCGGGTCGAGGATCATGAAGGCAACTTCCTGGGGATCGGCGCCTACAACCCGGTGTCCCGCTTCCCGGTGCGGATGCTCTCGCTGATCGACCGGCCGATCGACTCCGACTACTTCCGCGAGAGGATCGGCCGGGCCTGGTCGTCGCGGCAGGAGATCCTGACCTCCACCAACTCCGTCCGAGCCATCAGCAGCGAGGCCGACGCGATTCCCGGCCTGATCGTGGATGTCTACGACGGGCACGGAGTCGTGCAGGTCCGCAGCCAGGGGATGGAGCTGCTGCGCGACGCCTGGACTCCCGTTCTCATCGAGACACTCGGCCTGAAGAGCCTCTACGAAAAGAGCGACATGGCCGGACGGTCCGAAGAGGGGCTCGACCCCGTGACCCAGGTGCTTCACGGCGAACCGCCCTTCGAACTCGAGATCGAGGAGAACGGGCTCTCGTACCTGAGCCTGGTCAAGTACGGCCTGAAGACCGGCTTCTACCTGGACCAGCGGGCGGCCCGGGCTCGGCTTCGGTCGCTCGTCAAGCCCGGAGATCGGGTCCTCGACTGCTTCAGTTATGTCGGCGGGTTCTCGCTGGCGGCGGCGGCGGGCGGAGCGCAGGTGCGGGCCGTGGACATCCTCCCCGCCGCCCTCCAAGCCGCCGACCGAATGGCCACGAAGAACGGCCTCGCCGTCGATTTTGTGGAGTCCAACGCCTTCGAGTACCTGGAAGCCGGCGGCGAGAAGGACGGACTCTACGACTGGATCATCCTCGACCCGCCCGCCATCGCCAAGACCAAGGAGAAGCGCGACAGCCTGAAATGGGGCATCTGGAAGCTGGTCTTCCACGCCATCCCCATGCTGAAGCCCGGCGGACGGCTGGTCGTCTTCAGCTGCAGCTACCAGCTGAACCTGCAGACGATGCTGGACACCTGCCGGCTGGCGGCAAGCGACCGAGGCGAGCAGCTCGACCTGGTGGAGATCAGCACCCAGGACACCGACCACCCCGCCCCCCTCGCCTTCCCGGAAGCGCTCTATCTCAAGGGCGCGTGGCTGAAGAAGCGGGTGTGACTCCGGCCGGCGGGTCGGGTAAGGGCCGGGTATCCTGCTGGCCCTGATGTCGCCCCCCTTCCCCGATCCGGAGGAGGAATTCACGATCGAGACACGCTTTAGCCCCTCGGCTCTCGCAGTAGTGTACGAGGGTTCATGTCTGGACCTCCTGCAGTGCATGCCCAGCGAAGCGGCGCGGCTGGTGGTGACATCGCCGCCATATAATATTGGAAAGGCGTATGAGCGCCGAATTGAGTTGGATGCTTACCTCGAGCAACAGTCAAGAGTCATCGAAGAGTGCCACCGAGTGCTCGCTCCAGGCGGAAGCATCTGTTGGCAAGTTGGGAACTACGTAGACCGAGGCGAAATCGTACCCTTGGACACGGTTCTGTACCCGATCTTCAGAAGCCTCGGACTGAAGATGCGGAACAGAATCGTCTGGCATTTCGAGCATGGCCTTCACTGTACCAACAGACTCTCTGGCCGCTACGAAACTATCTGTTGGTTCACAAAAGGCGACGAGTACATCTTTGATGTTGACCCGATCCGGATTCCTCAAAAGTATCCGGGTAAGAAGCACTTCAAAGGGCCTAAGGCGGGCGAATATTCTGGGAACCCTCTTGGAAAGAATCCGGGTGATGTGTGGCCCATTCCAAACGTGAAGAACAACCATGTTGAGAAGACCGATCACCCCTGTCAGTTTCCAGTCGAGTTGATTGAGAGGCTCGTGCTCTCAATGTCTGAGCCAGGAGACTTGGTGTTCGACCCATTTCTAGGAGCGGGCACATCCGTAATCGCCGCGATCCGTCATGGCAGGCGTGGTGTCGGCGCGGAGACTGATCCCTCCTACGTTCAGATTGCTCGCGAGAGGATCATGCTAGAAGCTAGAGGCGAGCTGAAGACTAGACCTATGGGTCGTCCGATCTATGATCCTATAGACGCTGGGCGCTCCTTGACCGTGAATCCATACTTTGATCGAAAGACGGGTCAGGGGAAGCTGGCTATGGAACGGCGCAAGACATCATGAAGATTGCTGAAGTCTACTCCCACTTGAATGGTTTGGAGTATCTTAAGGTTCATCGCCCGCATCTTTGGGATGAGGTCTTGGAAGTAGTCGGCTCTATTGATGGAGCCGCTTGCCGGACCAAGAAGTCAAGAGAGGTGAAGACTCTCGATAAGATGCTCTACAGTCCGGGTGAAATGAACAAGTGCTTCAAGGTCTCGCTCGAGAAGCTAGGATGGGTGGAAAGCAGGGTGAACTACTGGGTGACTCG
>JAKRSE010000150.1 GCA_022402505.1 Fimbriimonadaceae bacterium
TCCGCGACCGGCCGGTGTAGCCTTCGCTCCATGCAAACACCTTTTGCCTTTGGGTTGCCGGTTCTCGGGGCGCTGATGCTCGGCGTGCTCCTCCCCGGATCTGCAAAGGCGCAGAGCGACAGAATGACCCCCGTCAACACCCCCGATCAACCAAACGCCATCGAGCTGGGCACCGGCCGGCTCCCGGGAGCCGCCAACGAGGAGGTCTGGCACTCCCAGTACTACAGCCTCTTCGCGAGAAACGTGACGGTGGCGACCCTCACGCCGTTTCTGCCCGAGCCCGACCGGGCCACCGGAGCGGCGGTCATCGTGGCCCCGGGAGGCGGGTTCCGCTCGCTTTCGATGGAGAACGAGGGCTGGAACGTGGCCAAGGCCCTGAACAAGGCCGGAGTCGCGGCCTTTGTTCTGAAGTACCGGCTGATCCAGACGCCGCCCGCGACCGAGGAGTTTGCGGCGGAGATGGACCGCCTCTTTGCCGGAGCTCCGCGGTCCATCCCCTCTCAGCCGGACCCGGCGCAGGCCTTCGCGCCGCAGATCGCCGACGCGACCGCCGCCTTCGCTCTGATCCGCAGACGGGCGGGAGAGTGGAAGGTCGATCCGGCCAAGGTCGGCATGATCGGCTTCTCCGCCGGGGCGATGCTGACGATGTCCACCACCCTGCACAGCCCGGAGGCGAAGCCGGCCTTCATCGCCAACATCTACGGTCCCCTGGGAGCCATGACCGCTCCGGCGGACGCCCCGCCGCTCTTCATCGCCCTCGCCGCCGATGACCCCTTCTTCGCCAACTCGGGCTACGGCCTGATCGACAGCTGGAAGGCGGCCAAGCGGCCCGTCGAGTTTCACCTGTACGAACAGGGAGGCCACGGATTCGGCATGTATCCCAAGGAGACGACGAGCACCGGCTGGTTCGATGCCTTCGTCGCTTGGCTTAGGATGCGGGGGCTGGCTCGATAACGGGCAATTGCGCAGAAGTCTCGCTCGAAGAGAGGCCATTCTCCGCTGTGTCCCTGTATCATGAGCCGGTATGAAAGGGCATCGGCTTTTGACTTGGCTCGGCCTCGGTTGTCTCGGGATCGGCGTCGCCGTCGCCCTGCAGCCGGTGCATCGGGGCGAGCCGGCGATCCTGATCCTCCAGGATTCGGCCGTACTGGTCCGTGAGCCGGAAATTCTGTTGGACTCAGCCACGCAGTGGGCGTGGAGTCGGTCGGGTCGGACGCTGGCGGCGGTTCGGCTGGACATCAGGATCTCGGATCCGGTTCAGGCCTTGGATCCGGATCGGATCATGGAGGCGGCTCGGGGGACGTCGGCTGAGATCTGGGCCTTCCCCACAAAGGGCCCGGGGCGCAGGATGACCCGACTGCCTCAGGGCTTTGCCGTCGGGTGGCTCGCCTGGGCTGATCAGGATCGACTCCTGGTCGTCAGCGGGGCGATGCTCGGCAGCGGAGGGCCAGAACAACCGACGACTCTGGCCATTCACGCTCAGACCGGGGTGCAGGTTCCTATTCCGTCTCAGTATCGAATCATGGATCCGGATGGAGCGGTCTTTTGGACGACCGACGAGGCCGTCCTCTGGCGCATCACCGGGGCAGGCGGATCGCCGACCGCCCAGGCTCTCGGCCGCGTGCCGGAAGCTCTCGCGGGCCGTCGCCTCTCCGCCGCCACCAAGTCCGGCCGCCTCGTGTTCATGAGTGACACGCCGACGCCCCTGCCGCCGCTGGGCTGGGATCTCCGGACCGGCCGGGTCGAACCCGTGGATCGGTCGGAAATCGACTTCGGCTCGGCCGACACAAGCCCCGATGAGGCTGGATCGCTCCGGCTTGTCCGGGCGAAGGAGGGGGTTCTGCTGGGCGGTTCCGGGCCGTCGGAGCCCGTGCTGCTCAGCCGAGACGCAGTGAAGGCGAGCGTGGCACCGGATGGATCGGCAGCCGTCTTCCTGGCCCATGGCACCCTCTATCGGAACCTGATTCAGCCGATCCCTCTCTCCCTCGCCAAGAAGACCAAGTCCGAGTTGGAGAAGGCGAAGATCATGGCCCGGCTGAAGATGGTAGGAACGGGTCTGCACATCTACGCAGCCGACTACGACGACTTCTTTCCGACCGACGGCTCGATGGTTCGGGAGGCGATCATGCCCTATCTGCGAGATGCGGCGCTCTTGGAGGGGGTCGTCTTCACAAACCTCACCGGGCAGAATGTCGCCCGCTTGAAGGACCCGGCCCAGACGGCTCTCGCCTACATCAGCGGGCCCGATGGTCGAGCGGTCCTCTATGCCGACGGCTCCGTGCGCTGGGAGGGACCGGCTTCTCCTTGATTGCCCGAACTCCCGGCTCGGTCGGATCGTCTGAAGAGTTGAGATGTTTCGCCCGCCACTCCTGATCGCCTGCGGCCTGCTGGCCGGGGTTCTGCCGAGCCTGGCGTCGGCCCAGTGGGAGGTGCCCATGGGTCAGACTCCCTTCGGCCCGCACGTCCGGTGGACGACCCTGGGCGAAGGGCTGGACAGCGAGATCAAGACGGCCGAATGGCGGGTCCTCGGCAACGAGATGGAGTGGCGCAACCACTTCAGCCGCATGCTGGGCCGACCGCTCCAGGCGAACGAGCAGATTCCGGCTGGTGCTGACTGGAACCGGCAGCTCCTGGTCGCCATCCATGCCGGACCGAAGCTGGGCAATGGCTGGCGGGTCTACGTCGAGACGATCGGCCGATCAGCGCCCGGCTTCTGGGACATCCAGGTC
>JAKRSE010000151.1 GCA_022402505.1 Fimbriimonadaceae bacterium
AATCCCTGAAACAATTCCCGCTCATGCTCAGTGGGAGCCTTGTCCGCCATCCGCGTAAGGATTTCCACCGCTTCATCCCTGGAAATGGCCTTCTTGGCATAGGCGGGCCCAAGGATGGCGGCGAGCTTTGCACGACCGGCCGGGCTCTTGGCGTTCTCCAGCCTACGGATGTAGCCCCAGGCATCGTCATCCAGCTTCCCGGTCTTGTCCAACCGCTCCAAGTGCTGATAGACCTCATCGAAAAGGGCCGAATCCTCCCGCATCTGGGCTTCCTCGACCTGCTCGGCCGTCATGGTCGGTCGCGGATCAGCATTGCCGGTCCCGCAGCCGACTCCCAGGATTGCGAAGACAGCCATGAAGGCCGTCAAGCGTCCCAGGCGACTCACGGGCAAGGGCATGGCATCAACCCCCTTTCGCCCTGAGGAACTCCCGTGGAGCAGGCACTCATGCAGGTCGTCAGTGCACTGAACCGAAAGCCCATGTCGCGGCAACAGCTTTGGCAGTCGGCAGTCCAGGTTCCATGCACGTTGTTCGGAGTGGCACAGGCCCGACGGCATGACCGCTTGGTGCAGACCATGCCGCGACAGGTCTCGAGAGCCGCGTCCGGGTCCTCACCCGGCAGGACCGCTTCGAAGCAGGGCTCTTCAGCCGGAATCGCGAAGGCGGGTGAGGCGAGCCAGATGCCGAGCATCAGCCCCCCCCCGCCAAGAGCGAAAGGATCAGATTCTTCATCTTCGTCTCCGGAGCATAGGCTCAATCTCTGAGCACGTTCGATTGCCCTCGGCGATTCTCAAATCTTTAGTGTTTTTGCAGGAGTGTCCAAGATGCGATCGATTTCGGCGCACGCCCCCCAACCGGCGTGACAAGGACTGGAACCGCAACGCCCGACACAACCACCCGGGTGAACGCGCGAACCGACGTCAGGAGGTGAGCCCGTGAAACCGGGCGCCTACGCGAACCCCCGCAGCCGCAAAGAGTTCAGCACCACCGACACACTGCTGAAGGCCATCGCCGCGGCGGCCAGCATCGGATTCAGCAGGCCGAAGGCGGCCAGCGGGATCATCGCCGTGTTGTAGCAGAACGCCCAGAACAGATTCCCCCGAATCACGGCGAGGGTCTTCCGGGCGAGGCGCAGAGCGGTGGGGACGCCTCGAAGATCGCCTCGGAGCAGGGTCACACCCGCCGTCTCCATCGCCGTCGCCGTCCCCGAACCCATGGCGATGCCCAGGTCGGCCAGGGCGAGGGCGGGCGCGTCGTTCACCCCGTCGCCTACCATCGCCACGGGACCTCGTTCTCGGTGCCGGGCGACGACCTCGGCCTTGCCCTCCGGAAGAACCCCCGCCTCAATCTCCTCCAGACCGACCTCCCGAGCCACCGCTTCGGCCGCCCGCCGATGGTCGCCGGTGACCATCACCGCCGTCACGCCCATCGACTTGAGTTCGGCGATCGCCTGACGGCTCCCTTCGGCGACGGAATCGGCCACCGAGGCGACCGCCCAACGATCTCCCTGCCGAACCACCATCGTCGCGCCTCCCTCCTCGCGGAGCCGATCATCGGCGGCCCGGACTTCCGAGGGAAGGTCTGCGAACCATTCGGCCCGGCCGACCCGCACTTCGGCACCCCCAACGATCCCCGAGACGCCGAATCCGGCCTCGGCCTGGAAGTCGGCAAGGCTCGGCAATGCCAGCCCCCGCTCCTCCGCAGCCGAGACCACGGCGCGGGCCAGAGGATGCTCGCTGCCCGCCTCGACCGCCGCCGCTGCCGTCAGCGCCTCCTCTTCCGTCCATCCGAAGGCGACCACCCGGGCGAGTCGGGGCCGACCCTGAGTCAGAGTTCCGGTCTTGTCCAGGAGCACCGTCCGCACCGTCCCGGATCGCTCCAGAGCCTGGCCGTCCTTGATGAGGATCCCGAGCTGAGCCCCCCGGCCGGTGCCGACCATCAGAGCCGTCGGAGTCGCGAGGCCCAGGGCGCAGGGGCAGGCGATGACCAGCACCGCCACGCCGGCGATCAGCCCCGCCTCCCAGCCCCGACCCGAGAGCCCCCAGACCAGGATCGTGACGAAGGCAATGGCGATGACGATCGGCACGAAGATTCCGGAGACCCGGTCGGCCAGACCCTGCATCGGGGCGCGGCTGCCCTGCGCCCGCTTCACCAGGCGGCCGATGCGGGCCAGAGTCGTCGCCTCGCCCACCCTCCGGACCTCCATCACCAGACTGCCGGATGTGTTCAGAGTCCCCCCGGTCAACGCGTCGCCCGGACCCTTGCCGACCGCCATCGGTTCGCCGGTCAGCATCGATTCATCCAGGTGGCTCCGACCTTCCACCACCGCACCGTCCGCCGGAACCCGGGCGCCGGGACGGATTCTGACCCGGTCTCCGAGCGCCAGCAGCCGAGCCGGAACCTCTTCCTCGCGTCCATCCGGACCGATCCGCCAGGCGGTCTCCGGGGCGAGGTCCATCAGGGCGCGAATCGAGTCGGACATCCTCGCCTTGGCCCTCGCCTCCAGGAACCGCCCGAGCAGGATGAGGGTCACGATGACCGCCCCGGTCTCGAAGTAGATGTGGTCGCTCTGCGCGTGGGAGTGGCCGGAATGGGCGAAGAGAGCCCAGGCAGAGAAGGCGAAGGCGGCCGTGGACCCCAGAGAGATGAGGGTGTCCATCGTCGCCGCACCGTGGCGCAGATTCACCAGCGCTGCCCGGTGAAAGCTGCGCCCGCACCAGAAGATC
>JAKRSE010000152.1 GCA_022402505.1 Fimbriimonadaceae bacterium
GTTGCTCCAGGCCAGGGCCGATCATGGGGTTCCCCGGCCTTCGGAACGCGCAGGAAGGGCCGCCGCCTGGACCTGGCCTGCGGCCTTTCCGTACTGAGCCGGGCCGGCGGTCCGTCGACAGGCCAGGGCACCCACTGTCAGGCTGGCAGGCGTGAACCGAAAGGGTGAAGACCCCCTAGTCAGGTACGGCGAAGGTTCGGCCTTCGCGTCGGAGGGTCCGAAGCCGTCCTCGGAGCATCTCGGGAGCCTCGATCGGCACCTCCCATGCTCCCGCCGGCGGATCGCCTTCCACCAGCCGTCCTCCGGCCTCGCGACACCGCCTCGCCAGCCCCGGCCAAAGCGAGGCCTCGCCCGGCGGACAGAGGAGGAGAAAGGGCACCCCTTCCTCCTCCAGGGCCTCCACGAGAGGCATCAGTTCGACGAGCTCGGCCCCGTCGGCTCGGGGAGCCAGTCTCAGAATCGGCCGGAGGGGCTCAGTCAAGCCCGGCCTGGTACTCGTCGGCCGAGAGCAGGCCCTCGCCGGAGGAGGAGACCTTGATCTTGAGCAGCCAGCCGTCGCCATAGGGATCGGAGTTGACGAGCTCGCTCTGGCCGCCGAGCAGCGGGTTCACTTCGACGACCTCACCGGCCACCGGAGCGTAGAGGTCCGAGACGGTCTTGACGCTCTCCACCGTGCCGAAGCTCTCCTCTTCCTGCAGGGTGCGGCCGACTTCGGGCAGGTCCACGAAGACAACGTCGCCAAGCTCGCTCTGGGCGTGGTCGGTGATTCCGATGACGGCGACATCGCCCTCCATCCGGACCCATTCGTGAGAGGCGGTGTACTTGAGATCAGACGGGAGATTCATGGCGGTTCTCTGGAATCAGAAGATACCAAAGCCCCGCCCAAGGATTCAGCCGACCTTGCGGATCATCTCTTCGGTGAGCATCTGGGCCTCGACTTCCCCGCCCAGGATGCCCTTGGGCACGATCACCTTCTTGATGTCCTGACTGCTGGGGACCTCGTACATGATCGGCATCATCACCGATTCGAGGATGGCCCGGAGGGCGCGGGCGCCGGTCCGACGCTTGAGGGCGTCGGCGGCCAGCTCTTCCAGGACGCCCTCGTCGAAGGCGAGCTGGACTCCATCCATTTCAAAAAGGCGCTGGTACTGCCGGACGAGGGCGTTTCGCGGTTCGGTGAGGATGCGCTTCAGGTCGTCCACATCCAGCTGGTTGAGGCTGGCGAGGACGGGGAGCCGTCCGATGAATTCGGGGATGAGGCCGAACTTCAGCAGGTCTTCGTGGCTGACCTGCTCCAGGATGTCCTTCCGGCGTTCCGACTTGCTTTGCGGCTCGCTTCGGAATCCGATGACGTTCTCCTTCTGACGCCGCATGATGATCTCCTCCAGACCTTCAAACGCGCCGCCGCAGATGAAGAGGATGTTCGTGGTGTCGATCTGCAGGTATTCCTGCTGCGGGTGCTTCCGTCCGCCCTGCGGGGGAACGTTGGCGACGGTGCCTTCCAGAATCTTCAGAAGGGCCTGCTGGACTCCCTCTCCGCTGACGTCGCGGGTGATGGAGGGGTTGTCGCCCTTGCGCCCGATCTTGTCGATCTCATCCACGTAGATGATCCCGCGTTCGCAGAGCTCCTTGGCGTTCCGGCTGTCCATCCGGTCCGCCTCTTGGTAGAGCTTGAGGAGGATGTTCTCCACGTCCTCGCCGACGTATCCGGCCTCGGTGAGGGCGGTGGCGTCGGCCATGGCGAAGGGGACCTCCAGCATCCGGGCGAGCGTCTGGGCAAGGTAGGTCTTGCCGCTTCCGGTGGGGCCGACCAGCAGGATGTTGCTCTTCTGCAGATCGACCCCTTCGTTCCGGGCGGCTCCGACGCGCTTGGTGTGGTTGTAGACGGCGACCGAGAGCGCCCGCTTGGCGGCGTTCTGGCCGATGACGTACTGGTCGAGGTAGGCGACGATCTCCTTGGGCTTCGGAGGGGTCTTGGCCCGGGTGCCGGCGGCTCCCATCGGCCTGGCCGGGTTGAAGCTGGTTTCGGCCCGCTTGGGTTCGAACTTGGGCTTCTTGTCCCCTTCCGTCGTCAGGATCTCGTTGCAGAGGTCCACGCAGTCGCTGCAGACGGCGCCGTGGAGCCCGACGATGAGCTTCGGCACCTGCTCTTTGGCCTTGCCGCAAAGACAGCAACGATCCCGGACTTCACCCAGCCTCGACATATCCAACCTTTATCTTAGATCACCTGGCGGCCGAATCCAGCACCTTGTCGAGCAGCCCGTATTCTCGGGCTGCTTGGGCCGACATGAAGTGGTCGCGATCGCAGTCGCGGCTGACCGTCTCCTTGTCCTTGCCCGTCGCTTCGGCGAGGATGTCCATCAGGATGTCCATGTAAGTTTCGGCTTCCTTGATGGCGATCTTCATGTCGGTCAGCTGGCCTCGGGCTCCGCCGCTGACCTGGTGAATCATGATCCGGCTGTTCGGGAGGGCGACGCGCTTGCCTTTGGTGCCTCCGGCGAGCAGGACGGCGCCCATGCTTGCGGCCTGGCCGACGCAGACGGTGGCCACGTCGGGCTTGATCATCTTCATGGTGTCGAAGATGGCGAGTCCGGCCGAGACGGAGCCTCCCGGGCTGTGGATGTAGAAGTCGATGTCCTTGTCCGGAACCTCCTTTTCCAGGAAGAGGAACTGGGCGATGAGGAGGTTGGCGACGTAGTCATCCACGGCGGTGCCGAGG
>JAKRSE010000016.1 GCA_022402505.1 Fimbriimonadaceae bacterium
CAGATTCAGTTCCTGGCGGTCCTCGCTCATTCCGTGCCCTTCCGCGAGGCCTTCCATTTGGTCACCCACTCTTCTTTGATCTCCTGACGGCTCCGACCGATCGCCAGGCTGTCGTCCGGCACCCCTCGGGTTACGACGCTTCCGGCGGCGGTCATTGCGCGATCTCCGATTGTGACAGGTGCGACCAGCGTGCTGTTGGAACCGATGAACGCCCCGTCGCCGATTCGGGTCACATGCTTGGCATAGCCGTCGTAGTTGCAGGTGATCGTCCCCGCACCGATGTTGACCCGCGAGCCGACGTGAGCATCTCCGATGTAGGTGAGATGACTGATGCTGGTCCCCGGGCCGATCTGGGACTTCTTGATCTCGACGAAGTTCCCCACCTTCACCTCCTCGCCCAGCTCGGCATCCGGCCGAAGGTTGGCAAAGGGTCCGCATCGCGAGCCCCGCTCCATCTTTGCTCGGTCCAAGTGACTCATGAAGATCCGGACGTTGTCATGAATCTCACTGTCCTTGATCCAGGTGTTCGGGCCGATCTGGCAGTCCTGCCCGATCACCGTCCGGCCCTCGATCACGGTCATCGGCTGAATCGTGGTGTCCTGCCCGATGACCACGTCCCCTTCGATGTAGGTGGAGTCGGGATCGACGATCATGACCCCGTTGGCCGCGTGCCGCCGGAGGATTCGCCGGCGATAGAACTTGGCGGCCTCGGCGAGCTGCATCCGATCGTTGACCCCCTGGAATTCGTTCACGTCGCTGAAGACGACCACCTCCACCTTGCCTCCCTCGTCGCGGATGAGCCGGGGGACTTCGGTCAGGTAGATCTCACCCTTTCGGCCCTTCGGCTTCACTTCCGGGAGGAGCCGGAACAGGGTCTCCACGTCGAAGCAGTAGACGGCCGAGTTGATCTCGGTCACCTGCCGCTGCATCGGGTCGCAGTCGTCCGCCTCGACGATCGCCTTGAATTCCCCGTTCCGGTCGCGGATGATCCGGCCGTAGGAACCGGCATCCGCCTTCAGGTCCACGGAGGCGATGACGCAGGCCGCGCCGGTTTCGCGCCGAGCCTCGACCAGAGCCCGCATCGTCTCCGCCTTGACCAGCGGCATGTCGCCGCACGTCACGATCACTTCGCCGGTGCGGCCCGCGAAGGCGTCACGGCAGACCTCCACCGCGTGGCCCGTGCCGTTCTGGGGCATCTGGCGGGCATAGTCCACCGTGTCGCCCAGCTCGGCCATCATGTCGTCCGCTCCGTGACCCACCACGACCACCGAGCGGTCGACTCCGGCCTGGGAGCAGGCCTTCAGGGCGAGCCGAACCATCGGCACGCCGCAGACTTCATGGAGGCATTTCGGCTTTTTGGAGTTCATCCGGGTGCCCAGCCCGGCGGCCAGAATGATGCCGTAGACCTTGGATTCGTCGCTCATGGCCTCGGCAGACTTTACCCCTGCCCGGCGGAGCCGACCCGGCCTGGTTCACAATCCGGTCCATGCCCGTCCAGGTCCTTGAGCACCCTCTGGGACGCCACCTCCTGACGACCCTTCGCGACCGAAGCACGCCCCCGGACCGGTTCCGCCGCCACGCCCACACCCTGGGAACCCTGCTGGCCCTGGAATCGACCCGGACCGCCGCCCTGAAGGACGCTGCCATCGAGACGCCGCTCGAGCCGATCATCTCGCCGATCCTGGCCCGCCCGCTCGCCATCGTCCCGATCCTGCGGGCCGGGCTCTCGCTGCTGGAGCCCTTTCTGGAGCTCTTCCCCAGCGTCGCGGTCGGCTATGTCGGGCTGGAGCGAGACCACGCCACCGCCGTCGCCAGCAGCTACTACTGCAAGCTCCCCGACCTGGCCGAGCGGACCTGCCTCTGCCTCGATCCGATGCTCGCCACCGGAGGCTCGGCCGTTCAGGCGATCCAGCTGATGAAGGATGCCGGCGCCGAAGACCCGATCATGGTCTGCGTGGTCGCCGCTCCAGAAGGCATCGCCCGGCTGGAAGAGGCCCACCCTGGCACCCTGATCGTGACCGCCTCCGTGGACCGGGGATTGAACGATAAGAGCTACATTCTCCCGGGTCTGGGAGACTACGGCGACCGGCTCTACGCGACCTGATCTGGGGGTAACGTTCGGCCGAAATGGCACCGTCGCCTCCGGTCGAACTTCGTGCAGCTGGCTTCCTCAATCCGGTCGGAACCGGACCTCGACCCCGCCTCACCTGGAGGATGGAGGACCCGCGCCCCGGGGCCCGGCCGACCGCCTACCGAATCACCGCAGGCCCGACTCCGGACTGCCTCGGTCGGCTGGATACCGGCCGGATCGAATCCGACGACGTCTGGAGCCGGCCGCTGGAGCTCGGCTGCATGGAGAGGCTCTGGTGGCGGGTCAAGCTGTGGGACCATCACGGGGAGGAGTCCGACTGGTCCGAGCCTGCCGTCCTGGAAGCGGCCCGGTTCGATGGCTGGGATTCCGCCGACTGGGTTCACGGCGGAGAGGTCGGCGCGCCGGAAGAGTCGGCGCCCGCCCCGATCCTGACTCTGAACTTTGAAGCGGGCGAAGTTCAACGCGCCCGGCTGGATGTGGTCGTCCTGGGCGCGGGAGAATTCAGCCTCGACGGCAGGCGTCTCCCCTTCGGCCGGCTCACCGGAGGGTGGAGCGAGTTCTCGGTGCGGGCCCGGTCACGCAGCCTGGACCTTGCTGATCTCATCGGCCCCGGCCGCCACTCGCTGGAGGTGGAGCTGGGGGATGGCTGGTTCTGCGGCCGGCTCGGATGGATGGAGCGCGGGAAGTACGGCGACCGACCTCGCCTCAAGGCCTTCCTGACGCTCTGGAATGCCGACGGATCGGTCACCGAACTGGCCACCGGGGGGGATTGGACCTGGCGGTCTGGGCCGACCCGCCGAAACGACCGGCACGACGGCGAAGAGTTCGACGCCCGGCCGGCGGCGATCGGCGAGAGCCGGCCGGTCCTGATCGGCGGACCGGAAGGCCTGATCATCAGCCCGCACCAGGGGCCGGAGGTGGTTCCTCAGGAAGTCTTGCGGCCGATCGCGCCTCCGGTGAAGAAGGGCGACGGGTGGATCTTCGACTTCGGCCAGAACCTGGTCGGGGTCGTTCGGATGCGGCTGGCGGGGGCGGCCGGCCAGACCCTGGAGCTTCGCCACGCCGAAGTCTTGGATGATGACGGCGGGCTCTACCTCGCCAACCTTCGCAAGGCCAAGTGCATCGACCGCTTCACCTTCGCCGGCACGGGCGAGCCCGAGGAATGGGAGCCG
The DNA here is from genome assembly GCA_022402505.1 of Fimbriimonadaceae bacterium. Classification (GTDB taxonomy): domain Bacteria; phylum Armatimonadota; class Fimbriimonadia; order Fimbriimonadales; family Fimbriimonadaceae; genus JAKRSE01. The sequence goes on from JAKRSE010000016.1 coordinate 3,265, forward strand.
ATGTTCACCTACCACGGATTCCGCTATCTGGAGGTGAAGGGCCTGACCGAGGCTCTTCCGGCCGACGCCTTCACGGCGGTGGTCCTGAATTCCGAACTGGAGCTGTCAGGCGGCTTTCGGTGCAGCGACGACCGGGTGAATCGACTGGTCCAGAACGCCTGGTGGAGCATGAAGGGCAACTTCCTGGAGGTGCCGACCGACTGCCCGCAGCGTGATGAACGGCTCGGCTGGACCGGCGACGCCCAGGTCTTCATTCCGGCGGCGGCGGTGTTCGCCGATGTCGAACCCTTCTTCCGGAAGTGGGCCGAAGACATGCGCGACGGCCAGGAGCCGAGCGGGGCCATCAACTGCGTCGTGCCGACCATGCCGATCGTGCCCGGAGACGGAGGCCCGGCCTGGTCCGATGCCCAGGTGATCTGCACCTGGGAGCTGTGGCGCAGGTTCGGCGACCTGGAGCCCGTCCGTGAGCATCTGGACTCCATGCGCCGCTGGATGGAGCATGTCCACTCGCCGGACCAGACCCGCGACGGCATCCGCCCCCACCCGGAGGTGCCCTGGCGCGGGTTCGGCGACTGGCTCAGCACCAACGCCGAGACC
>JAKRSE010000153.1 GCA_022402505.1 Fimbriimonadaceae bacterium
GTCTCCGGCCGGAGGGCCACAAGAGACTCAACGGCAGCCCGGGTCCGGCCGAGCGCGAAGGTCTCCAAGGCCCCGGAAAGGGTGAAGAGGAAGAGCAGAATCCCGGCTTCCAGCGGCATCCCCAGACCGAGCGACGCCGCGGCCGCCAGGACCATCAAGACATTGACATCCAGGCTACGCGCCCGCAGGCTCTCCCATGCACTCTGCAGGGGCAGCCAGGCGCCCAAGGGGACGGCCACCCAGGCCAGAACCGAGAGGCCTGGGAACAACGAGCCGATGAGGGCGGCCCCGGAGAGCCCCGCCAGAGCGCCACCCAAGCCGAGCGACTGGATCGTCTTCCAGTTCACAGACTGATCTTTGCTGATCTCGCCCCGGGATTACTGACCCTGCCCAAGACTGTAGCCCGGCTCACCGTCGAAGGTGCAGAGGTTTTCGGTCTTGATGAAGTCCAGGCCCGCCGCGCGGATGGCCGCAAGGAGGTCGATGATCGCCTGGTGGGCGTTGGAGATGGAATCGTCGAACAGGAATCGGCACCGCCAGTGGTCCACCTTGAAGGTCTCGGGCATGCCGCCAGGCCAGACCTTCACGCCCCGGTTCGTGATCATCTGGATCTTCGCCCCGGCCACGGGCAGCGATTCCAGAATCACGCCCAGCTCGTCCGGAGTCCGGTCGCCGTCGTGGAGGAAGATGTCGCAGCCGACCGTCCGCTTGGCGGCGCGGGGCCGTCGGGTTGCCGGGGGCAGAGCGAAGCAGCTGGTCGAGCGGTCGTAATCGACCGCCTTCAGCCGCGTCGGGCGGCGGCCCAGTCGGGCGATCACCGCGTCGGCGAATCCGTCCGTTCCCACTCGTTCCCTCGTCTCGTCGCCGGCGATGTCCCCGGTGTGAACGCCCTCTTCCAGAGTCGTCAGCCAGGCGTTGTGGATCGTCTCGGCCACGTCGGACTGGCCGATGTGAACCAGCATCATGACCGCGCCCAGCAGAAGGCCGCTCGGGTTGGCGATCCCTTTCCCGGCGATGTCCGGCGCGCTTCCGTGGATCGCCTCGAACATGGCGCAGCTCTCGCCGATGTTGGCGCTGCCGCCCAGCCCGACCGACCCGGTGATCTCGGCGGCGATGTCGCTGATGATGTCGCCGTAAAGGTTCGAGGTCACGATGATGTCGAACTGCTCCGGCTTGTTGGCGAGCTTGGCCGAACCGATGTCGATGATCCAGTGCTCGTTCTTGATGTCGTCGTACTCGGCCGCGATCTCGTCGAAGATCTTGTGGAACAGGCCGTCGGTCAGCTTCATGATGTTGTCCTTGCTGAAGCAGGTGACCTTCTGCCGCTTGTTCTTGCGGGCGTATTCAAAGGCGTAGCGGACGATCTTCTCGGTGCCGGGGCGCGTGACCAGCTTCAGGGTCTGGCAGCAGTCGTCCGTCTGACGGTGCTCGATCCCGGCATAAAGGTCCTCTTCGTTCTCCCGAACGATCACCACGTCCATCTCCGGGTGCTTGGTGCGGACGATCGGGTGGTAGCTGACGCAGGGGCGGACGTTGGCATAGAGCCCGAGCGTTTTGCGGACCGTGACGTTCAGTGACTTGTAGCCGCCGCCCTGAGGCGTGGTGATTGGAGACTTGAGGAAGACCTTGGTTCGGCGAAGGCTCCCCCACGCCTCGGCCCGGATGCCCGCCGTGATTCCGTCCCGATAGACCTTCTCCCCGATCTCGATGGTCTCCACGTCGATCCGGGCCTGGGCGGCCTCCAGAATTCGAAGGGTGGCGGCCATGATTTCCGGGCCGATTCCATCTCCATGCGCGACCGTGATCGGGACGTTGGGCATACCTCTCCATGCTATCCGGTCGGGCGGGACCGATGCCAGGAAAAGCCCACCTGCCGATGGGGCAAACTGCGGGCGTCATGTCTGCCCGCGATTGGGAAAACCCCGGACTCCCGCACCGCAACCGACTTCCGGCTCGAGCCCGATTCGCGTCTGATCGAGAACGCGTCACATCGCTCGACGGCATGTGGCTGACGGCGCGGGTCCCCTCGCCCCTCGGGATGGACGACTCCTGGATGCTCACGCTGCCGGAAGAGGCGGTCGAGCGGCCGGTTCCCAGTCGGCTGGAGCCCGAGGACCGGCCCTGGTACACCAACATCAACTCCCCCATTCCGCTGGACCCGCCCTTCGTGCCGGACGAGAACGAAGTCCGGCTGTACCACCGGACGTTCGACGGCCGACCGAGCGAGGGCGAGCGGATCCTCATCCGCTTCGATTCGGTGGACTCCTGCTTCGAGGTCGCCGTGAACGGTCGTTGGATCGGGATGAGCAAGGGAAGTCGCCTCACGGCGGAATTCGATGTGACCGAGGCGGTCCAGTCCGGGGAAAACCTCTTGGCCGTCAAGGTTCTGCAATGGTCGGACGGAACCCACATGGAGGATCAGGACATGTGGCGGCTCAGCGGAATCTTCCGTCCGGTCAGCCTGATCGAGAGGCCCGCCGGAGGGTTCGAGGACCTCTGGTTCGAATCCGACTTCGACTCTGAGACGGGTCTGGGCGCCGGAGCGGTCCGATGGCGCGGAGAGGGCGCCCGGGTCCGGGTGGAACTGTTCGACGGCGAGGCCCTGATCCATGAAGCTGCCGGCCTCGATTCTCCGATCCTGCTCGACCGACTGCCCGTGGAGCCCTGGTCGGCCGAATCTCCCCGCCTCTACCGCCTTCGAGCCTCGCTGGAGGCAGA
>JAKRSE010000154.1 GCA_022402505.1 Fimbriimonadaceae bacterium
CTGTCTATCGGTCCGGCTTTTTCATGCTTGCCCGAGGCGGATGCGGGACGTCTCAACGCTGCCTCTCCATTCTTCGTAGACTGCTAGAACCAATGGGCCAGACACCGACGCCTCGACCCGGGATGCTCCGCCTGCCTTTTGCGGGTGCGGCGATCATTCTGTTCCTGCTGGTGGCGGTCCCCTCCCTCTCGGGGCTGTGGCTGGAATGGCTTTGGTACCGGGATGACGCCCAGGCTCCTCAGATCTTCGAGAAGCTGATCCTGGTTCAGGCGGGACTCTGGCTTGTCGGATTCGTGGTTCCAGCCGTTCTGTTCTGGATCGTCTCGGGCAAGGCAGCTGATCGCATTCAGCTCACCCTCATCACCGGGGGACCCTCGGCAGGTCGGGCCCGGTCGGCCTGGGAAGCGATGCAGGAGGAAGGCTCGGCCGAGCAACAGGCGGCCCGAGCCGCCTTGGAGTTCTTGAGGGCGGCGGGGCCCTGGCCGGGTCGGGTGCTCGGGATCTTCGTGGCTCTGGCGGTCGCTGCCGGTCTCCGCGACCTGGCGGAAGAGGTCCTGCTCTTCACCGCCCGGAGTCCCTTTGGACAGATGGCGCCGATCGTGAACGTCGACATCGGATTCTTCGTTTTCGAGCTTCCCGTCTACCGTCGAGTCCTCGGATTGGTCGCCCTGACCGCCTCGGTGGCTGCCCTGATTTCGCTGCTTCCGGGCCTTCTGCATGGATGGGTGGCGAAATCCGTCGGGCTCGCTTCCGCCGGATCCCTCCCCCGCGCTTCGGCTGCCTGGACCGGGGGAGCCCTCGTGCTGGTCGGCCTCAACGCCTGGCTGGCTCGGTTCGACACCTTCACCAGTCCGGGGCGACAGTTCACCGGACCCGGCCTGGCCGACTACACCGGATTCCTCTGGACCGGCTACGCCGCCTGGGTCATCGTCCTGGCAGGAGTCTGCGGCCTCGCCGGCCTCTTCCTCGCCAAGCCTTGGAGCCTGCTGAAGCCCGCCGGCATCGCGGCAGTCGCCGCCTGGATCGCCTCTGCCGTCATCGTCCCTGGAGTCGTGGAAGAGTGGGTCGTCAAGCCGAACCGAATCGCCGCCGAGGGGCCCTTCGCCGAGCACGCCATCCGCATGACCCGCTGGGCCTACGGCCTTGACCGCTTCGAGGAGACGGCCTTTCAGGTCAAGGAGGCGCCCACTCGGGCCGAGCTCACGACCGCTGAAAACACCCTCGCCAACATGAGGCTCTGGGACCCGCTCATTTTGGAGCGGAGCCTGGAGAGCATTCAGAGCCTCCGACCGTTCTATGAGTTCAGCGATGTCGATCTCGACCGCTACGTGATCGACGGCCAGCAACGGATGGTGATGATCGCGCCGCGAGACATCCAGCTTGCGGGACTCAGCCGGGAGAGTCAGAGCTGGGACGCCCTCCATCTGGTCTATACCCACGGCTACGGCGCCACCGTGAGCGCCGTCAACGCCAGCACCCCCAGCGGCCGACCGGCGTTCCTGACCAAGAACATGCCGCCCGAAAGCGTGGACGCCTTCCGAAAGATCACGGAGCCGCGCCTCTACTTTGGCGACTTTCAGCCGGGAAGCCGCGCCGGGGCCGGATACATCATCGCACCGAGCAACGTCGAGGAGTTCGATTTTCCGACCGACAACGAGGACGCGACCCATCGGTGGACCGGCGAGCGCGGCATCCGGCTCGACAGCTTCCTGACGAGGTGGGCCCTGGCTCTCCGAAAGGGCGACATCAACATCGCCATCTCCCGGGCGGTGAATCGCGACTCGCGGCTCGTCATGCGGCGCGACGTGGTGGAGCGAGCCTCCCGAGTCTTCCCGATGCTCCGGATCGACCAGGACCCGTACCTGGTGATCACTCCGGAAGGGCGGCTCGTCTACATTCTGGACGGCTACACGGCGAGCGACCGGGTGCCCTACAGCGCCGGCAACAACACGCGTCTCTTCCGGGACAACTACATCCGGAACTCGGTGAAGATCACGATCGATGCCTATTCCGGCGATCTGAACGCCTACGCCTTTCTGCCCGATGAGCCGATCCTCAAGGCGATCCGCCGGGCCATTCCGAACCTGATCCAGGACAAGTCGGCGATGCCGGAAGGGCTCATGGCCCACATCCGCTATGCCGAAGACGGGTTCCTGGCCCAGGCCGATGTCTTGACCCAGTACCACGTCACCGATCCGCGCCGCTTCCTGAGCAACGAAGACGCCTGGCAGATTCCCGGCGAGAACAGCGAGCGTCCCCGCATCGATCCCTACTTCGTCACCATGCGGCTGCCGGGCGAGGATCGGGAAAAGTTCATGCTGATCCTGCCCTTCACTCCGCGGGAAAAGAAGAACATGATCGGCTGGATGGCCGCCCACTGCGATCCGGAGGACTACGGAAAGGTGGTGCTCTACAAGTTCCCGAAGAACACCCAGACTCAGGGGCCAGAGCAGATGGAGGCCACGTTCAACGCCGACCCTTCCATCGCCGAAATCAACCGCCAGCTGAACAACGACCAGAGCCGCATCGTGCCCGGCAACCTGATCATCGTTCCGATCGGCGCCTCGATCCTGTATGTCAAGCCGCTCTTCCTGGAGAGCCGGTCCAACCCCATCCCCGAATTGAAGAAGGTCGCGCTGGGGCTCCAGAACCGAGTCGCAGTCGGGGACACCTACCAGCAGGCCCTGGAGCGGCTGTTCGGTTCGGTTTCGGATGAGG
>JAKRSE010000155.1 GCA_022402505.1 Fimbriimonadaceae bacterium
CTGGAACAGATCGCGGGGGAGCGGGATCGGCAGGTCGCCTACTTCGAAGACCAGAAGAAGCTCCTGGAAGCCCAGCGATTGAAGCAGCGGACCGACTTCGACCTGGAGATGATGCGGGAGGTCGGGTTCTGCAGCGGCATCGAGAACTACAGCCGCTACTTCGACGGCCGCAAGCCCGGCGACCCGCCGTACACCCTGCTCGACTTCCTCCCCAAGGACTCCATCGTCTTCATCGACGAGAGCCACCAGACCCTGCCTCAGATTCGGGCGATGTACAACGGGGACCGGCAACGGAAATCCGTGCTGGTGGACTTCGGGTTCCGTCTGCCCAGCGCCCTGGACAACCGGCCGCTCAAGTTCGATGAGTTCCTGACCCGCGCCCCGCAGATCGTCTTCGTTTCCGCCACCCCCGGGCCGTTCGAGAACGACAACGAATCGAACCGCGCCCAGCAGATCATCCGCCCGACCTACATCCTGGACCCCGAGATCGACATCCGGCCGACCAAGGGCCAGATCGACGACCTGATCTTCGAGATCCAGGAGCGGGTGAAGCGGGGCGAGCGGACCCTGGTCACCACGCTCACCAAGAAGATGGCCGAAGACCTGACCGCCTACCTGCAGGACGTGAACATCAAGGTCAACTACATCCACTCGAACATCCATTCGCTGGAGCGGCCGGAGATTCTGCGCGACCTTCGGCTCGGGGTTTATGACGTCATCATCGGGGTCAACCTGCTTCGCGAAGGGCTCGACCTGCCCGAAGTGACCCTGGTCGCGATCTTGGATGCCGACAAGGAAGGCTTCCTGCGGAGCGAGACCTCGCTGGTCCAGACCATCGGCCGCGCCGCGCGAAACGTCGGGGGCCGAGTGATCATGTACGCCGACGTGGTCACCGATTCCATGCAGGCTGCGATCGACGAGACCAATCGCCGGCGGGAGATCCAGGCCGAATACAACCGTCGCAACGGGGTCGAGCCGAAGACGATCAGGAAAGAGGTCCGCGAAACCGTCCGCAGCTACGATGTGGTGAAGGAACTCGCCGCTCAATACAACGCCGACGCCGAACGGACGAACATCGGCAACGGCATCGAACTTCGGCTGGAAGACATCCCGATGCTGGTCGCCGAGCTGGAGAAGAAGATGAAGGGACTGGCCAAGTCGATGGAATTCGAAAAGGCCGCCGAAGTCCGCGACGAAATCGCCAACCTCCGAAAAATGGCCGGGCTCGCCGACGGGCGGAAGGTCGGGCAGGAGAAGCGCCGACTGCCGGGCCGGCGGCGCTGAGGCATTAAAAAACTGGAAAGCTCCAGAAACACTTGACAACCACTGCGGGGGGGGGTGTACTTAGGGAGATGAGCAAGTTGACAAGCCTGGCAACATTTCTCTTTGCACTTATCGTCTCCAGTGCATTGGGACTTTCTGCATGGGGCGAATCTCGTCCGCCAATCGATCCGATCGGCGGAAATCAGCATTTCTGTGTTCCGTTTACGAATGCCTGTAGGATGGACTGCACCGCGAACGACAACTACTACCGGAGGTCTGTCGGCTGGGACAAACGCGATTGCATCGGAGAAACCTGCAGCACGCAAGAGTGCAAGCAGTTGCTGTACTCAGACCCGACATGTAGCGGACCATATATTCGGCAAGATCGCCAGCTCAAGTATTGTGCATACTGAGTTGCGGCGGAAGCACCGTGAGCAGGCCTTGACGCTGGTCGAAATGATGGTCGTACTCGCGATCATCCTCGCGCTCGCAGGCCTGCTGTTCGTCGTCATGCGCCCGGCCAAAGACTCCAGCCTGTCCACAGCCTGCCTCAGCAACCTCGGCCAGATCGGCAAGGCGCTGAGCATGTATTCCGCCGATCACGACGAATTCCTCCCGCCTCAGTACCTGCCCGGAACGGACGAGAGCGTTTCGCCGGATGTTGAATACCGGCCGGCAGAGTTTGTGGATGGTGTGCTCCCCTACCTGGGCAGCCGACAGGTCCTGTTCTGTCCGGCGGACAAGGGCAAGGGGAAGGCGGGAGGCGCGTCCGGCTTCGGCTCGCTGTTCCTCTCGTATGCCTACTCCCGAGAGGCTGAACTCGCGAACGTGGAGAAAGCCTTCAAGCAGAGTCCGACCGAGAGTCTCGTGACGCTTCCCAAGGACTTCTCGGTTCGATGGTCCGACATCGTTCGGCCGTCGGTCAGCCGGCTGTTTCAGGACCGATGGACCGGGCCGAACACGACACACCACGGCCAGGCCGCCTGCTACGTCTTCTTCGACCTCCATGCCAAGTGCATGTCTTTCTCCCAGGGCTGGGCGCACACCCGCGAGCATTTTGAGGGTCCGGAAGCCGGCGTGCTGAAGTGAAAAAGACTATTGGGCTCAAAGCCGCCGGCCTGATTCTTGCGGGGGCAGCCGTCGGGCTCCTGGTGGCCTGGGGGATTCGGACGCTTCTCGCGCCCCCGGTTCCGCAGCTGACAGAAGCGTCAAGAACGATCGAGCTGCCGGCCAGAGATCTGGAAGACGGAATCGTCCTCCGTCCGTCCGTGAACGGCTGGTGGATGGTCCAGTTCTCGTCCTACTCCTGCCGCTTTTGCCGCGAGGACGAGGGCCGGCGCGTCGAAGTCTACGAGCTCGCGCCACGAATCGGCCGCCGGGTCATGCTCTGGGCGGATCCGGCTTCGATCGACGATCACCTGGCCGAGCGCCTCGCGATCGTGC
>JAKRSE010000156.1 GCA_022402505.1 Fimbriimonadaceae bacterium
CGAGAGGAGCTCGAAGAGTTCCTGACCATCTGGCTGGCAGAGCACCCCGGCAACGTCCACAGCGCCGACAATCTCATGGCGCTGGACCGGAGCAGCGGCGACTCCCAGAGGCCGATCCGCCGGATCGTCATGGTCGACGGAGTTCCCCGGGCGGTCTTCACCGTGAAGGTGATCCGCCGTGCCGACGGCCGCTACGCCGCCGATCTCCTCACCGGAATGCTCGACCCGACCGACATCAAGCTCTTTGAGTGGATGGTCGTTCAGGCCCTGCGCATCGGACGCGAAAACGGGGTCATCTCAGTCACGGCGGTGCAGAACAGCACCGGCCAGGAAAGGGATGCCGCCCTGCTGAAGACCGGAATGAGATGGCAGCTGAGCCTGCCCCGCTTCGAAGGAGAGCCGGACCTGATCCCGATCCTGGTCACGGACGAGAATCGCCGAAACCTGGCCTCCGAAGGGCTTCGACTGGCAGAGATCACCCCGGAGACCCCCGACTGGAAGCATGTCCTGGCCGAGGCGTCCGAGTTCGTGGCCGAATCGGTCTACAGCCTCAAGACGTCACACCGATCTCGAGATCAGCTGAGGGATTCTGCCTTCGGCTCACTCGTGGACACCGCCTCCTGCCGCGAAGGGCGCCGGGTTCTGGCCCTCTTCGGCGGGACGGAAATCAAGGCGATTTCCGAATTCAACGTCCATGGCGGAAACCGGACGATCTGGCAGCAGGGTCAGAGCGGCCTGGCTCCCGGATCGGACCTGCCCCTTGCCCGGATGTTCAGCCTCGCCGTGGTGGACGAGGCTCGCCGGATGGGCGTCGACCTGCTCCAGTCCGGAGGAGAAGTCTCGCGGCTCGAGCTCTCGGCCTGGATGAGCCTCGGCCTTCGGCACCACGCCACCTGGCGATGGTTCGTGTGGGACAATCCGGACCATGCGGTAGCCTGAAGGCATGATCCAGGCGCCTCTCCCCTCCCCCGGCCGACGACTCCGGTCGATGATGGAGGACCGCACCGTTCTGCTCCCCGGCGCCTACAACGCCCTGACGGCGAGGCTGGCCTGGCAGTGCGGGGCGGTCGCCGGCTACCTGAGCGGCGGCGCGATGACCAACGCCCACCTCGGCGCGCCGGACATCGGGCTGATCACCTTGGACGAGGTCGCCGGCATCGCCGCTCGGGCCTGCCAGGCGGCCCCGATTCCGCTCCTGTGTGATGCCGACACCGGCTTCGGCGAAGTCTGGAACGTCCGGCGAACCGTCCTGGAGATGGAGCGCGCGGGGCTGGCCGGCATCCACCTGGAGGACCAGGTGAGTCCCAAGCGGTGCGGACACCTGGACGGCAAGCAGGTGATCTCCACCCAGGCGATGGTCGAGAAGATTCGAGCCGCCGTCGAAGCCCGCCGAGATCCCGACTTCCTCCTGATCGCCCGCACCGATGCCCGGAGCCTGGACGGACTGGAGGCCGCGGCGGAACGGGCTCAGGCCTACATGGCCGCCGGGGCCGATGTGATCTTTCCGGAGGGGCTCCGGAGCCTGGAGGAGTTCGTCCAGTTCCGAAGCCGCGTCACCGGCCCCCTGCTTGCCAACATGACCGAATTCGGCCGGACTCCTCTGATCTCGGTCCGGGAGTTCGCCGAGGCAGGCTGCTCCCTGGTCATCTTCCCGGTCTCCGCGCTCCGGGTGACTCTGGGGGCCGTGGAGCCGTTCTACCGAGACCTCCTCGCCCAGGGAACCCAGGCGGAGTGGATCGACCGCATGATGACCCGAGAGGACCTCTACCGCCTGGTCGGCTACTCCGACTACGAAGGCGCCGAGGTGACCTGGAGTCAGGACGGAACCGGCTCGTCTTCGAACTCGATCCAGGCACCGTTCAGCATTCGGCTGACGATCCCGCTGGGCAGCTTCAGGCCTTCCGCCAGCTCTGAACGTCGCGCCGTCCGCCTGATCGAACCGCCTGAGCGGATCAGATCCGGCCAATCCGGGTTCAGCAGAGCGGCCCGACCGACCGCGATGAGATCCGCTCCCCCGGCCATGCACTCTTCGGCGTCTTCGGCCGACCACAGCCCGCCGACTCCGATCAGCGGCTTGCGGCCGGACACGGTTCGCGCGACGAAGGCGAGCGTCGGCTCATCCCGGCTCCCGTCCAGACCCTTCATTCGGAAGTCCCAGAGCGAGACATGGAGGGCGTCCATCCCCGGCGTCGAGCAGAGCAGGTCGATGAGGGCGGCCGTGTGTTCCCAGCGGATCCCGGGAGTCTCCGACTCCTCCGGCGAGAAGCGGTAGATCACCGCCATGCGGCCGGCCGTCCGCCGGATGACCTCATCCACAACCCGGCGCGTGAACAGGAGCCGATCAAGGCCAAACTCATCCTCCCGCCGGTTGCTGTGGGGGCTGACGAACTGCTGCAGGAGATAGGTGTTCGCTCCGTGGATCTCCACCGCGTCGAATCCGGCCTGGGCGGCCCGGTCGGCGGCATCGCCGAAGGCCTGGATCGTCTCTTCGATCTCCTCGACCGTCATGGCCTGTGGCGTTTCCGCGTTGGGTCGGTCGGCGGGGATCGCGGACGCGCTGAGCGGAGTCCCTCCGCAGAGCCGGCTCGGACAGGCCCGGCCTCCGTGGTGGATCTGCAGG
>JAKRSE010000157.1 GCA_022402505.1 Fimbriimonadaceae bacterium
CTCCGATCCCAAGAACCTCGATTTTCCGTTGACCCTCACCTGGCGGGAAGCGGTCCCCGGCGAGCGGCTGCCGGAACCCGAGACCGACGACGAACCCGCGGAGGTCATGGTCTCCGAGGCCGAGCCGGGCCCGGTAAAGGCCCAGCGGGTGGACTACACATCGCCCGAATACATTCTTGACGAAGCCTGGCCGGAAGCGACCGTCGCCCGCTGGCGATCCGCTTCGGATGAGGACGAGACCGATGCCGGAGGTCGCGGTCGCGGCCGTCGTCGTCGGCGACGACGCGGAGGCGATCGCCGCGAGGATGGGCCGGAGGTCCGGACCACGGCCAAGCCTGCGCCCGCCTCTGAGGAAGCCGTTGCGGCCCCGCCTGAACCCGAACCCGAGCCGGTGAAGGCCGAGACTCCGGTCCGGACCAGGATTTCGATCCCGCTGGATGCGGCCCAGGTGGTCTCTTACGAAGGTCTTCCGACCCTCATCCGCGACCGGGCCGTGCTGGAGCCCCTCGCCTTCTACACGGGCGAAGCGGCCAGCCGCGCCTCTCAGGAAGAGCTGGCTCTCGCGGGCGAGCACGGCTGCCATCTCCATTTCACCTCGGTGAAGCTGGTTCCCGGCGAGGAGCCCGGCGCCCAGGCCAAGGCGATGTCGGCGGCGGTCAAGGAGATCGTGCGGGTCGATGCCGAAGCTCAGGTCGTTCTCCGTGTCGAATTCGAAGCTCCGGCGGATTGGAATCGTCGATGGCCGGAAAGTCAGTCGGGCCGCCGCCAGCCGGACTCCCAGCCGAGTCTCTGCGACGAAGGCTACTGGGCTCTGGCCAAGGAGACCCTGCAGTCCTGCCTGAGGACTGTTCTGGCCTCGCCGGAAGGGAAGTCGCTCTTCGGGATCCACCTGGACCGGAACGAGTGGGTTCAGCCGCAGGATCACGGCGTGGATGCCAGCGAGGCTGCCCGGGTCAAGTTCGGGGCCTGGCTGCGGCAGAAGTACCGGAACGACATCGTGAGCCTTCGGGCCGCCTGGTTCGACGGCCGGGTCGAGTTCGACACGGTTCAGGTTCCCCTGGCCAAGCGCAACGGCAGCGGGATGGACTTCGTGCGCCTGGACCGCAAGGCGAGGCGCTACCTCGACTCCCACCTCTTTCTCTCGGATGTGACGGTCGAGCGAATCGCCGATCTGGCCCACGGGGTCAAGGAGGCAAGCGACGGCCGTCTGGCGGTCGGGGTCAGCTACGGCTTCACCTTCGAGTGGAGCCACCCCAGCAGCGGTCACCTCAGCCTCGGGAAGCTTCTGCGGACGCCGGAAGTCGATTTCATCGCCGGTCCGCCCAGCTACAAGAGCCGGGGTCCGGGCGGTTCGGCCGCCTTCCCCTGGCCGGTGGATTCGGCTCTGCTGAACGGCAAGCTGGCGATCAGCGAAGAGGATTTCCGCACGCCGATCGGGCGCAGCGGTCACGACCCGGCCAATCCGGAGATGCGCACGCCGCAGGCCCTGGAAGCGGCGCATTGGCGGGGAGTCGGCGCGGCTCTCGCCCACGGCACCGGCCTCTGCTGGATGGACGACCTGGGCGAAGGCTGGCTGAACTCGCGAGGCATCTGGGAGAGGGGTCGCAAGGTGCGCCGAGCGCTCCAGCTTCGGGCCTCGGCTCAGATGACCGCGCCGGACGTCGCCCTCCTGATCGATGAGCGGTCGCTGGCCTACCTGGCCGACGAACGAGCCTTCGAGATTCTGGTTCAGAACGTCCGCGAGTCCCTGCTTCGGTCGGGGCTCAGCGTCGGCTTCTATCTGCTCAGCGACCTGGCCCATCGCGAGAACTTCCCCGAGTCTCGGCTCTACGTCTTTGTGAACGCCTGGGACATCCGGCCGGAAGTCCGCACGGCGATCAAGACCAAGCTCCAGAGGGACGACAAGGTTCTTCTTTGGCTCTATTCCGCCGGCCTGTTCGAGGGCGGTCGTGAGTCGCTGGAGAGGGTCCGCGAGGTGACCGGGATCGCGCTGCGGCCCCAGCCCTTCAACAGCAAGCCGGGAACGACCCTGCTCAACCTTCGCGACCCGCTCTGCCGGGTTCTGCCGGAAGGGAAGATGGCCGAAGGCGGCACGCTGGAGCCCAGCTACTACGCGATTCCCGAGGACGCCAGCACGCTCGGGGAATACAGCCAGACCGGGCTCCCGAGCTTTGTGGTCCGCCGATTCCCCAGCCCCGGCACTCAGGACGAACCCTGGACCAGCGTCTTCATGGGCGAGCCGGTGGTGACGCCCGGCTTCTTCCGAGCGCTGGCCGAAATGGCGGGCGGGCACGTCTGGAGCCACGACGACGACCTGATCCACGTTCGGGCCCCCTTCCTGACCCTCCATTGCAGCGGCGCCGGCCTGCGGACCATCACCCTGCCGGACAAGTGGAGCTGCTACGACCTGATCCAGGAGCTTTGGATGCCGGTGGAGAACTCCAGCCTGAAGTTCGTGGCGATGGATGGGGCGACCCACGTCTTCGCCGTCGGCCACAAGGCGGACATCGAGGCGATGCTGGCAGGCAGGCCCGTCGAGCGGCTGGATGACGAGGCGATTCAAGCCCACCAGGACAACACCGTCCACTGGGATTCGGTTCAGTACGAGGTCCAGGTGATGAAGCTGGACGAGTGGGTGGTGGAGACCTGGAGCGAAGAGCTTGCCGACGATCTCCTGCTCAAGCCCAGCATG
>JAKRSE010000158.1 GCA_022402505.1 Fimbriimonadaceae bacterium
CAGAGGATCAGCCCCGGCTCGGTGACCTGTTCCACCATCCGGCGTCGCCGAAAGACTTCGACCCCGATGAAGATCGGCGGCAGGTTCCCGCCGATCAGTCCGGCGCCGATCGGGATCATCGCCGCCTTCAAGGCGAGGGTCCGCAGGTTGGGGGCGCTGGCGAATCGGTAGCGGCTTTCGTGCGGTCGCGTTGCCAGGGGATCGACCAGGCGGCTGGGGGGCGACTTTTCCAGCACCCGGACACCCACGACGTGCCGGCCGATCACTTCCAGCCGGAGAGTGTCGCCGACCGCCAGGTGCCAGTGCTCGTTCTGCTCGGCCTCGTAGTCATGCACCCGGCCGTCCCGATGCCGGACGTGGAGGATGGCCCGGCTCCCGCCCGGCTGGTGGTCGATCTGAACCAAGGGCACGCCGTAGTGGACGACCCGGAGGAGCGGCGGATCCCAGCCGAGAAACAGAGCCGCTTCGACGGCGGCGAGAGTCACGGCCGGGATCAGGGCCAGGCCTGCGAGGCTCAGGAGGAGGGCTGCGGACTCCTGATGGCCGCTTCCGCCGTCCGCGCCCAGCTCAAACGCCGCCCAAAAGCAGCCGGAAGCCAAGGCCCAGAAGAGGACATGGAAGACGAAGAGCGGAGAGCGGACTCGGACTTCTATCCCAGATTCTAGGCGCCGGGCATCCGGCTCCCCAGGATGCGGAAGCTGTCCGGCTGTGCCCAAGCCGAGTGGCCCGCTCCCGAGGCTGGGCGTTCCACGGCCGAGGCGCCGGCCGCTGCCGACAATGCGCCAAGCCACTCGGGGGGCTCCGGCCCGGGCTCCGCACCGAACTCCCGCTCGATCAACCCGACGTCGAGGTCGGAGGCCAGAAACCGGTCGGACTCAAGCAGGCGGATGGCATGCGAAATATTCGTGTTGACTCCGAGGATGTGCAGCCGCTTGAGGGCAGCGACGACCCGCAGGCGAGCCGCTTCCCGGGTCGGTCCGTGGACGATCAGCTTGCCGATCAGCGAGTCGTAATGCCGGGTGACCTCGCTGCCGGTCTCGAACCCGGAATCCCAGCGGAGCCCCGGGCCTTCGGGCGGGTGAACCAGGCCGAGCACACCGGTGGAAGGGAGGAACCCGGCGGCCGGATCTTCGGCGACGATCCGGACCTCGATGGAGTGTCCGCAGATCGACGCGCGGTCGCCGCTCAACAGGCCGTCCGGTAGGCTCAAGGCGTGCCCCGCTGCGATCTCAAGCTGCAGCCGGACCAGGTCGAGGCCGGTGATCATCTCGGTGACCGGATGCTCCACCTGGAGGCGGGCGTTGACCTCCAGGAAGGCATGCGTCGTCCGGTCGGCATCGACGATGAACTCGACCGTCCCGGCGCCGATGTAGCCGGAAGCTTCGACCAGCGAGAGGGCGTCTCGGCGCATCGCCTCGAAGAGCTCGACGGGCAGGTCGGGGGCCGGGGCCTCCTCGATCAGCTTCTGATGCCGCCTCTGGAGCGTGCAGTCCCGTTCGAAGAGAACCGCGCACCGCCCGTGAGCATCGGCCATGATCTGGAGCTCGATGTGGCGCGGCCGCTCGATGAGCCGCTCGACCATCATCTCGTCGTCGCCGAACCCTGCTTTGGCCTCTTCGCGGGCCAGTCGGAGCTGGCGGGGAAGGTCGTCCGGCGAGTGGACGGCCCTCATTCCTCGGCCGCCGCCCCCGGCAGCCGCCTTCACCATCACTGGGAAGCCGATCTCGGCCGCCGCCCGGATCAGCTGCTCATCCGTCGCGCCCGGTTCGAAGAAGCCCGGCACCAGCGAGACCCCGCATCCCCTGGCCAGGGCCTTCGCCGCCGATTTGCTCCCAAGGAGGTCCATGGCCTCCGGAGGCGGCCCGACAAAGATCAGTCCGGCCTCGCGGACGGCCCGTGAGAATGCCGACGACTCGCTGAGGAACCCATAGCCGGGGTGGATCGCATCGGCGTCGGCGGTCAAGGCGGCCTCGATCACCCGGTCGCCCCGCAGGTAGCTCTCGCCAGGCGGGGGCGGCCCCAGCAGGACCACCTCGTCGGCCAGGCGAGCGGCCGGCATTGCGAGGTCGGCCTCTGATGAACCCAGAACTGTGCGGAGACCCATCTCCCGAGCGGTGCGGATGATCCGGACGGCGATCTCGCCGCGATTCGCCACAAAGAGAGACTTCATTCGGAAGGAGGCTCCTGGACAAATGGGGCGGGCTCGCGGTTGAGGAAGGCGGTCATGCCCGCCCGTCCTTCGGCCCCGGCTCGGACCTCGGCCAGCAGAACGGCTGCGTCCTCCGGCGACATCGGCGGATGGACCGCCAGGCGCTTCGATCGCCCGACCGCGTCCGGCCCGGCCTTCAGGAGGGCTCGGATCAGCTCGTCCACCCGGCCCGGAATCGACTCGGCGGAGTGGACCTCCTGCACCATCCCGATTCGGAGGGCAGTCGCCGCATCGAATTCGATCCCGGTGGAGAAGTAGGCTCGCGCCGCCCCCGAGCCGATCTTGCGCATCACGAAGGGCGAGATCGTCGCGGGCACCAGGCCCAGGCGAACCTCGCTGAAGCAGAATCGCGCCCCTTCGTCGGCCAGGGCGAAGTCGGAGGCCGCCACCAGGCCGTTTCCGCCTCCGTAGCAGGCGCCTTGGACGCAGGCGATCACCGCCGGATGACACGTTTCGATCATTTCGTAAAGGCGGGCCAGAC
>JAKRSE010000159.1 GCA_022402505.1 Fimbriimonadaceae bacterium
GAAGGAGAACCATTTCAGCGGCGAGACTGGCCGGATCGCGCGAGGCGAGGCGTTCGCGACGGCTCTGACGGCGATCGACCATGCCCGCCGCGCCCGCAATCGTCGCCGCCAGAAGCAGCAGGCCGAGCTGCAGCACCTGCCGGCCGTCCCGGAGGCTCGCGACCATCTGGTCCAACCCGTAGGGCTGAACCGGAATCGAGTGGATCATCATCCGGATTCCGGCCGCCGAGAGGCCGACGATCATCCCCCGCATCACGGAGCCGGAGGCGTAGGCGAGTCCGCCGCAGGCCAGCAGCCAGATCAGGGTCAGCAAAGCGGCCAGGAACTGAGCCAGAAACGCCCGGGCTCCCGGCGAAGGTCCGGCCGCGGCGAGCGCCCCCCCGACCAGGGCGACTTCCAGCAGGCCAAACCCGACCCCGAGGGCCATGCCGGCTGCCGGAAAGGTGCGCGACTCCCGCATCCACTCCTTGAAGCCGGGCCTTCGGCCGCTCTTCCTGGCCACCGCCTCGCCCAGGTGGCGATCCAGGCGAAAAAGCCGGTCCAGCATCTCCTGCCGACTCAGCCGCCGAATCCGCCGCTCCGCCTTTTGAAGCCTGGCCCAGGCGCCGATGGCCGAGATGCCGCTGCTGAAGATGAGGTGAGCCATCGTCAGGGCGAGGGCGTAGGAGGCGGCGATGCCAAGGATCGGAATGCTTCCAGTGCCCTGCGGCGCCTGGATGCGCAGCGCCACCGTCATCGGATGAATCAGACCCACGAAGATGAGGCCCGAAGAGAAGACCGCGAGCTTTTGGCTCCCGTGGCGGGCCAGGGTGATCGCCTGGACCACCAGGCTGCCCAAGGCCAGAACCGCCAGAGCCGAGTTGTTGAACAGCCGCTGCCCCTCGCTCCCCGGCCCGGCTGCAAGGCGGACATCCAGGGTGAGGGCGAGGATCGCCATTGCGCTGGAGACCAGGATCGCGGGCCACGGACGATCCGTCCACCGGGCAACGATCGATCGGAGCGACCGGGCGAGCTCCAGCACAGCCGAGGAGAAGATCCGCCAGAGGTTCTCCCAGACTCCGGACCGCTGGACGGGCTGGTCCAGGTCGACGAGGATCCGCTCGACCATCGTCTGGTCCAATCCGAACCGATCCGCCAGCTCGCCGGCCTGGCGAATGTCGTGCATCGGCTGGGCGCTCAGGTGAGCGACGAGGTCCTTCAGAGCCTGAAGCTGCCGATCGGCCGGGGCAGGCGGCGGGGGGGAATCGGAGGCAGGATGCACAAAGAAGGACCGCTCTGGTGTTCTACCACGAGCGGCCCTTCAGGAATTCCCGAGACGGAGGGGTTCAGACCTCTTGGTCTTTGGATTCGGCTTCGACCACGGGGGCCTCTTCCGTCTTCTTGGCCTTGGCGGGCTTGGCGGGGGCCTTCTTGGCCTTGGGGGCCGACTTCTTGCCGCCGGCCTTCTCGGCGGCCGCCGCGGCGATCGCCTCCTTGATCAATTCCTTCACCCGCTTTTCTTTGCGGTGCCGCCGCTGGCGGAGCTCCCGGTCGCGCATCCTCATGGTTGTCGGTCCAACTGAATCCGCAAGGGTACCCGGGAATCGGGTCAGGCCAGGGACCGGAGTTCCTGGAGGTCGGAAGGCGAGGGAGCCGCCACGCCGGAATGCCGGACGACCCGGGCGCCCGCCTCCACCGCGAGCCGGGCAGCAGGCTCGGTCCAGCCTCCGGCCCGAACCGCGAGGCCTGCCGCCGAAACCACGGTATCGCCTGCGCCCGCCACATCGCTCACTTCCACCCGAGGCGCCCGGGCCAGGAAGACACCGGCGGGCGAGGCGAGGGCCAGGCCCTGGTCGCCCATCGTCGCCGCCACCGCCAGGAGGCCCAGCCGATCCGCCGCTTCTCGGGCCAGGTCGCCGGCTTCCTCCAGATCGCGGGGGTCGCGGCCGACCAGGGCCCCGATCTCGCTTCGGTTCAAGGTCATCAGATCCGCGCCCCGGTAGAGATGGGCGGACGAGGGCTTGGCGTTCACGGCCGAGAGAACTCCCAAGCTTCGAGCCGATTCGATCAATCCGACAACCACCCGCTCGGTGAGGCAGCCCTTGATGTAGTCGCTCATGATGAGGACGTCCGCCTCGGCCAAGGCCTGCCGGCCCGCTTCGAGCAGTCGGTCTTCCTGCTCGGCGGCCGCCGGCAGGGTGGATTCGTCATCGATCCGACAGATCTGATGCGTTCCGACGAGGACACGGGTCTTGCGCGTGGTCGGCCGGCCGGGGTCCACCACGGGCACGAAGCGGCATCCATCCCCGTTCACGAGCGCCTCCCGCAGCGTGTCACCTGCCTCATCCGGGCCGACCAGGCCGACGACCGTGGTCGCTGCGCCAAAGGCCCGGGTGTTCCTCGCGACGTTCGCCGCCCCTCCCGGGACGGATCGGACCTGACGCCGACGGATGACCAGCACCGGAGCCTCCGGACTGACCCGGCTCGCCGGACCTTCAATGTACTCATCGACCATCAGGTCGCCGATCACCAGAACCCGGAGACCGGCCATCCGATCCAGCAGTCCGGCGAAACTCATGACTCGGCGGCAAGCTGCGAGCGGTCGTCCCGCTTCCAGCGGGCATAGACGAAGGCGAGACCGATCATCACCAGA
>JAKRSE010000160.1 GCA_022402505.1 Fimbriimonadaceae bacterium
GAGGCGTTCGCGGGTGCAGGGATGCGTCATCGACCGCGAACCGAGGGGATGGGAAAAGGCGAGCGACCACTGCCCGGTGATCGTGGAGATTGCGGAATGACGCCTTGCAGCATTGCGGGAAGCGGTCCCTTGCCGGCGAACCGGCCCGAACCTTGCAGCCAGACGACCGTGCTTTCTTCCTTTCAGGGGTTTGTCGGGCGGGCTCTCGCCTCGGCTGTCGGTGTCTTTGGAATTCTTGCCGCAGGCGCGGCGCAGAGCTCGGTCTTCTACGTCGTTCCGCATCAGGACGACTGGCAGCTCTTCATGGGCCAGAACGCGTATGACGATGCCGCCGCCGGCAACAAGGTCGTCTTCATCTACCTGACCGCCGGAGATGCCGGCTTCCGGGCGGGCGGCTACGGCAGCATTCCGTACTACCGGGCCCGCGAAGAAGGCGCCAAGGATTCCACCCGTCTCCCTGCGGCGATGGTTCAGCAGCAGTTTCCGGCGGAAAAGTGGGAGCGGGTCCTCGTCCTCGGCCGACGGATCATGCGCTGGGAGAACCGGAATACGGTCAGCTACTTCCTGCGCCTGCCCGACGGGGCGCCGAACGGGGCGGGCTTCGAATCGAACTTCGGTCAGTCGCTGGAGCGGTTCCGGCTGGGATTCGTTTCGACGATTCAATCCGTGGACGGCGTCTTCCAGTTCCGCCGATACCGGGAACTTCAGGACACGATCAAGGAGATCATCCGGGTGGAGCGGGGAAGCCAAGGTGAGGTGTGGCTGAACACCCATGAGTACGATACGGGTCTGAACCCGACCCACAGCGACCACCGGGAAGCGGGGATCCTGTGCGTCCGGGCGGGAGTCTCTCTGGGAGGCGTCAACTTCGCCCTCTGGCAGGACTACATCACGGCGGAGATGCCCCAGAACATCGGCACCCGGCCCCTGATCCACAAGGCGGGGATGCTGGGCGCTCTGAATGCGACCTTGCTGAGAACCGGCTACTGGACCACCTTTGAGCCCGGCCACCAGGATTGGCTGCCGCGCAACTACTTCCGCATTCGTGGCCGCAACGAACTGCTTCCCTGAAGCGTTCCGAGCAACCGATCCGGCTGGAGCCGCCTAAGGGAGTCGAACCCTCAACCTGCCGATTACAAATCGGCTGCTCTGCCATTGAGCTAAGGCGGCCTGAATGAGGGAGGGTACCAAAAAGCGACGGCGCCTCTCCGTTCCCGCCCTGGGGCCGAACGGAGAGGCGCCGAAGGTCGGCTCAGCTTCGGCGGCGGCGGCGGGTCTTGACGAGGCGGACGTTGCCGTCGGCCTCCTGAACCAGGCGATGTCCGGCAGGGATCTTCTCGATCAGGGCCTTCAGCTCTTCGGGGACCTCGACCTCGGAGTTCTTGCGCGGCCGGCCGGACCGGGGCTTCCGGAACTTGGCGGAAGCGGCCGAAGCCTCCTCGACCGAGTCGATCTCCACCAGGCCTTCTTCGGTCACCCGGAAGACGGCAGCGCTCGGCACCAGGTGGATGAAGGCATAGTCGTCGCTCTGCAGAATTCGGGGCTCAAAGGGAAGCGAGAACTTCTTCGAACCGAGCTTGATCGTCAAGATTCCCGGCTTGCCATCGGCGCGGAGCTTGAGGTTGTGGATGATCTTTTCCAGTGATTTGGCCATGTTGGTGTTTTCCTAGGACGCTGGAGAGGAACCGGGCGATGAACTTCCCCGCGTCTGAAGTCGGTCTCTGCCTGAAGACTTTGGACGAAATGATCGGCAGAATCGACACAATCATGACTGTTTCACTACGGGGCAATGGGCATATTGTCCAGGAGACGCACCGATCCGACCCGCACAACCATCATGATTCGGCTGCTCTTCTGTGGGATGTCCAGGCTTTTCATGGTCACGGGATCGACCAGAGCCGCATAGTCCGGAGTTCCGCCTGCGGCCCTGATCGCTTCCAACAGGTCGGCCACAACGGCCGCTGATCTCTCTCCCGCCGCAATCCGGTCGCCCGCCGATCTCAGGAGGACATTCAGCCGCCCGGCAATGATTCTTTCGTCCGGAGAGAGGTAGACGTTCCGACTCGACCGCGCGAGGCCGTCCGATTCCCGCACCGTTTCAAGAAAGTCCAGACGGATGTCCACGTCCAAATCTCGACACATCTGGGAAATGACCGCACACTGCTGCAGATCCTTCCATCCAAACACTGCAGTATGCGGATTGAGGATGTTGAACAGTTTCAAGACCACTGTACACACGCCCTGGAAGTGGCCTGGACGCAGGCTTCCTTCCCACTCTACAGCAGAAGAACCGGGGGAGACGTAGGTGGAAAAGCCCTCCGGATACACCTCTTCGGCGGGTG
This sequence comes from Fimbriimonadaceae bacterium, assembly GCA_022402505.1. GTDB lineage: Bacteria > Armatimonadota > Fimbriimonadia > Fimbriimonadales > Fimbriimonadaceae > JAKRSE01. The sequence continues at coordinate 2,343 of JAKRSE010000160.1, forward strand.
GAAGATAGACGACCGAAACCCCCTCCGACTCGGCCAAATCCAGGTCCCGTTCGATGGGGCGAGGGTAGCGGGAAAGATCTTCCTTGGGTCCGAACTGTGCAGGATTCACGAAGATCGACAGGGTCGTGAAGGAGTCGATCTCCCGAGCCCGGCGGACAAGAGCAAGATGCCCCTCATGGAGCGCACCCATCGTCGGAACAAAGGCGCTTCGACGGCCGCCGAGAGCCGACCGGAGCTCGGCGCGGGACCGGGCGACGATCACTGAAAGCTGTTCTCCTCGGCCGGAAAGCTTCCGCGGCGAACCTCCTCGGCGTACCGAGACAAGGCCTCGGTGAT
>JAKRSE010000161.1 GCA_022402505.1 Fimbriimonadaceae bacterium
CTCGTGGTGGGCCTGGGCGATCTCCTTCACCGGGTGGATCGGGTTGCCGTGGACGCTGAGCGCGGAGAGGGTCAGCTTGCGGTCTTCCAGATTCTTCAGCAGGGCCTTGCGCTTGGCCTCGCTCTCCAGAAGTTCGTCCACGTTGATGTGGCCGGCTCCGGGGTAGGCGCCGGCGCCGAATTCCACGGCCTCGATGCCTTCGGCCTGGATGATGTCGAGCGCTTCGTCCAGGGGCTTGTCGCCGAACAGGGCGGTGAAGATGCCGATCTTCATGTCGCCCACGGGTTTACCCCGCCGCCGAGATTTCGGGCCCGGCGGCGGATGGGTCGCTCGGGATCAGCGTCCCGCGAAGGGATCGGGAGGCATCGGCGCGGAAGCCGAAGCGTCGTAGGCCGGCAGCTCTTCGGTCATGTCGTAGTAGACCACCGCCTGGGCGATGTACATCAGCGGCACCGTCACCAGGGCTCCGACCAGGCAGAGACACGCGCCGAGGCCGGCCACCAGGCCGAGCACCAGATAGAGCAGGGAGGCCATCAGCAGGTTCCCCTTCATGGTCTCCCAGCTGAGCTTGAGAGCCTCGCCCGCGCCCAGATACTTGTCCACCGCGGCCGGAACGGCGATCATCAACAGGCCGCCGAGGATGATGCCCGGGATGTAGCAGAAGAATGACCCGATGGTGACGGCGACCATGCTCGCCAGCGCCGCGAGGATGATTCCCGCGGGGTTGGAAGTCAGGCCGGCGAACATGTCGCTCATCTCCGGCTTCTGGCCGCGCAGCTGCTTCAGGGTCATGAAGAACATGCCAGACATGAGGCTCGCCACGAGGGCGAAGATCGGGATGCCCGCCAGGTTCAGCATCAGCTGGAGACCGAGACCGGCAAAGGGATTCGATTCCTGCTCCACCGCGCTGGCCATCAGAGCCGGGAAGAAGAGGGCGATCACGCCGCCATAGAGCACCGTGGCGACCAGGCCGCCCACCAGTCCGAGCACGACAAAGGGGCCCCAGTTGCTGCTGAGGATCTCCCAGGCCTTCGGGATGACATCAAAATCGACTTCACGCTTCGGCGTTCGTTGCTGCCCGCCTCGATAGTAGGGAGAATCCATCCCGGCCATTCTGGCACGCCGAGCCCTCCGGGCGAAACCCCGAAGCCCGGGCAATCACCCTTGAGAATCTGCGGGCAGCCTGGGCAGCCGCATGTGGAACGACCGGGTGTGAGCGCAATTCTTGGTCCCTGGGTTCTCGGCCTGCTGGGCCTCGGAGCCGGTCTGCTCATCGTCATCCTCGCCGCCTCGGCAAGGCGGAACAGGGCAGAGCCCGCGGCGTGCTCGAATTCTGAGCCCGGCTATCGGCTGGCCCGGCTGCTCACCCGGCACGAGCTCTTGTGGCTGGCAAAGATCCGCCCGGCCCTGCCCCCTGGTGCATGGATCGCCCCGAAGGTTCGGATGGCCGACGTCCTGCTGGCCGAAGAGCGCTCCGCCTTCGTCAGGGTCGCCCAGAAGCACTTCGACTTCGTTGTCTACCTGCCGGAAGACGGCCAGATCCTCGCTGCCATCGAGATCGACGATGCGAGCCACCGTCGCCCGTCGCGTCGGGATCGCGACCGCTTTGTGGACAAGGCCTGCCGGCGGGCGGGGCTTCCGCTGGTGCGTCTGTCGGGCAGCCCAAGGGACCTCGCTCCCCATGAGATCGCCGGGGCACAGACGGGCCTCCGAACGGCGGCATGATGCGGTCCGGTCCCACTCTTTCGAGGGACCTCCGGCGGCTCGGCAGAACCTTCGGAGACCGGCGTCGCCATAATGGCCCGGTTCCCAAGATTCCCAAAGGCGGAAACGGCGCGTCGCCCGTCCTGACCTGTGGGAGAATAGGGTAGCGGTATGGCCGGAGACACCAAGTACATCTTTGTCACGGGAGGCGTGGTCTCCTCCATCGGCAAGGGCATCACGGCGGCCAGCCTGGGACGCCTTCTGAGGAGCCGCGGACTCACCGTCGCTCCCATGAAGCTCGACCCCTACATCAACGTGGATGCAGGAACGATGAGCCCCTACCAGCACGGCGAGGTCTTCGTCACCGACGACGGTACGGAAGCCGACCTCGACCTGGGCCACTACGAGCGGTTCATCGACTCGATCTGCACCGGCGGAAGCACGGTCACGACCGGGAAGATCTACCGAACGGTCATCGACGCAGAACGCGCCGGCGACTATCTGGGAGCGACCGTCCAGGTCATTCCCCACGTCACCAACGAGATCAAGAACGCCATCATCCGGCTCGGAAAGGAGCAGGAGGCGGAGGTCGTTCTGGCCGAGATCGGCGGAACGGTCGGCGACATCGAGTCGCTGCCCTTCCTGGAAGCCATCCGCCAGATGAGAAAGGACCTGGGACGGGAGAACACGCTGTTCCTCCACGTCACCTTCGTCCCCCAGGTCGGACCCTGGGGAGAGATCAAGACCAAACCGACGCAGCACAGCGTCAACAATCTCCGGGAAATCGGAATCGCTCCGGACGTGCTCATCTGCCGTTCCGAAGTGCCCCTCCCGGATGAAGTCAAGGAGAAGCTGAGCCTCTTCTGCGACGTCCCGGCCGAGGCGGTCATCGAAAGCCGCACCGCCGAGACCATCTATGAGGTGCCCCTCCTCTACGCCGAACTCGGACTGGACGACCTCGTCCTGCGCCG
>JAKRSE010000162.1 GCA_022402505.1 Fimbriimonadaceae bacterium
CATCCAAGGCCGCCATGATGGTGTCTCCCGAGACGAAGATGCTGGAGAGCAGCTGCTCGCTCAGCGGGTCTTCGATGAACCTCTGGACGGCTCGGCGCAGGGGCCGGGCGCCCAGGTTCGGGTCGTAGCCCTTCTCCACCAGGAGCGACTTCACCGCCTCGCTGAGCTCGACGGTGATGCCCAGCTCTGCCGCCTGCCGATTGACCCGCTTCAGGTAGAGGTCCGCGATCTGCAGGATCTCGTCCTTCTTAAGGTGCTGGAACACGATGATCTCATCGACTCGGTTCAGGAACTCGGGGCGGAACGACTTCTTCATCTCGTCCAGCATCCGGTTCTTCATCGATTCGTAGACCTTCGGATCGTTGTGGTCCTGTTCCTGGCTGCGGAAGCCGAGGCCCTTGTCCAGTTCGATCGGCCGGACGCCCACGTTGGAGGTCATGATGATGATCGTGTTTCGGAAGTCGACGTGGCGGCCCTGGCTGTCGGTCAGGTGCCCGTCTTCCATCACCTGCAGGAGCAGGTTGAAGACTTCCGGATGGGCCTTCTCGATTTCGTCCAGCAGCACGACGCAGTAGGGGTTGCGCCGGACCTGCTCCGTCAGCTGGCCTCCCTCATCGTAACCGACGTATCCGGGAGGGGCTCCCACGAGCCGGGAGACGGCGAACCGCTCCATGTACTCGCTCATGTCGATCCGGACGATGCTGGATTCCTTTTCGTACAGGTATTCCGCCAGAGTCTTGGCCAGTTCCGTCTTTCCGACGCCCGTGGGGCCGAGAAAGATGAAGCTGGCGATGGGCCGCTTGGGATCCTTCAGGCCGCTGCGGGCGCGCCGAATGGCTCGGCTGACCGCGACGACGGCATCCTGCTGGCCGATGACTCGGCCGTGGAGATCGGACTCCATTCTGAGCAGCTTTTCCTGCTCTCCCTGCACCAATCGCTTCACCGGGATTCCGGTCCAGCTCTGAACGATGCTGGCGACCTCGTCCTCGCCGACGACGGGGTCGGCCTTGGGAGCGGCTGCCCACTCCTCTTCGGCTGCGGCGATCTTGTCCTCCAGCGCTCCGACCTCGGCCTGGACCCGGTCGTAGTCGTCCCCGGTCCGGTCGTGGCGGGCGAGATGGTCCAGTTCGCTCTTGAGCTTTCGGAGCTTCGCCTTGTCGTCGCGGACCTCCTGCGGCGGGAGGCTCAGCTGGAGTCGAACCCGACTGGCCGCCTCGTCGATCAGGTCGATCGCCTTGTCCGGCAGAGTCCGGTCGCTGATGTACCGCTGGCTCAACTGAACCGAAGCGGTCAGGGCCTGATCGGTGATCTCGACGTGATGATGGGCTTCGTACCGCTCGCGGAGGCCCTTCAGGATGTCGATCGCCTCCTCCTCGTTCGGCTCGCGGACGACAACCTTCTGGAACCTTCGATCCAGGGCGGCATCGCGCTCGATGAACTTGCGGAACTCATCCTGAGTGGTCGCACCGACGCACTGAAGTTCGCCCCGAGCCAGGGCGGGCTTCATGATGTTGCTTGCGTCGATGGCCCCTTCGGCAGCTCCGGCGCCGACCAGGGTGTGAAGCTCGTCGATGAAGAGGATGACCTCCCCGTCGCTTCGACGGACCTCCTCCATCACCTTCTTCATCCGCTCTTCGAACTCGCCGCGGTACTTGGTGCCGGCGACGAGGCCTGCCAGGTCCAGCGAGACGAGCCGCTTCTCCTTCAGCAGATCGGGGATGTCGCCGCTGACGATCCGAAGGGCGAGCCCCTCGGCGATCGCCGTCTTGCCGACTCCCGGATCGCCGACCAGAACCGGATTGTTCTTGGTTCGGCGGCTGAGAATCTGCATGACCCGCTCGATCTCCTGAGCGCGGCCGACCACGGGATCGAGCTTGCCGTCTCGGGCGAGTTCGGTGAGGTCGCGGCCGAATTCGTCCAGAGTCTGGGTTCGGTTCGACCCGGCGCTTCGGCCGCCGCCTTCGGGCCTGCGCTCGGAACGCTCGCCGCCCTGGGGCTTGGCCTGACCCGGCTCGTTGTCCTGAAGAGCCATGACCTCACGACGCGCCTTCTCCAGCTCGATGCCGAGCTTGGCCAAAACGCGACCCGCCAGGCCGTCGCCTTCGCGGATGAGGCCGAGGAGCAGATGCTCGGTGCCGATGTAGTTGTTGTTCAGGTTCCTGGCCTCGTCATAGGCCAGGTCGATGACCCGCTTCGCGCGCGGCGTGAGGGTCATTTCCTGATTCGAGCGATTGTCGCTCTTGGGCAGCTGGTTTTCGACCTCGGATCGGATCTTGGCCAGACTCACGCCGAGCCGCTCCAGCACCCGGGCCGCCACGGAATCGCTCTCGTGAACCAACCCCAGGAGCAGATGCTCGGTCGAGACGTACCCCTCGCCGAACCGCTGCGCCTCCGTCTGAGCGTAGAAGACGACCTTCCGCGCCCGCTCCGTGAATCTTTGCCACATGTTTCTGTTGTCTGCTCCTGGAGAGAGGGTCCTTCCCCATTATGTCGGCACTGCGCCAAACCTGCCGAAGAAGGAGGTCCTGCCTGTACTCCAATAGACGTTTCTCGGCCGGGCAAGGTGCCCTGCAGGGGGCCGCTGGACCTGAGAATTTTGAACGCAGGTGTCTTTAGCCCTGCGGACTCAGGACGGCGTCA
>JAKRSE010000017.1 GCA_022402505.1 Fimbriimonadaceae bacterium
CGACGGGCCCGGGGGCGAGAATCGTGGCTCCCAGGTTGCTGAGAGCTCGGTACTGAACCCGCTCGACCTGAAAATCAAGCAGTTCTTCTGTTGGGGGCATCCCTCCAGCCCAACCCTTCACACCGCCGTTCGGCCCGGGAATCGTGTTGCCCATCGCCGTGCTGCGTCGGTAGCCGATCGGATTGTCTTCGGAGACGGAGATCGCCGCCTTGTTCCAGCCGGAACTGTTGTAGATGGCGAACCGCTCGTTGCGCAGGTAGCCGGGGCCGGACATCCTCACCCGCAGCCGGGGCGTTTCGTCTTGGTCGGCGGGCCCGCGTCCGATCCGGTTCTCGACCGCCGTGCCGGGAGTGATTCCCCGGTTCTGGCGGTCTTCGTTCTGCCGCAGCGCCTGCTGGAGGGCGTTCGGGATGTTCGTCCGCACCTGGGCCGTGACCGGCTGGACGGTGCTCCGGATGACCGGCGCACCCAGGAGGCTGAGCAGGACGATGACGAAGCCGGAGATGAAGGCCCATTCCGGACCCGCCATCCACTTCCACGCGCCGCGGGTGAGGAGGCCGGGGTCCGATTCGCCCGCCAGCTCGGCTCGGCGGATCATGGTCCGGCGGTGGACTCGGGCATAGAGCACGCCGTTGGAGACCAGGAATCCGAAGAAGAACCAGATGCCGAACGGGAAGGTGTCGAAGGTTCCGACGAGGCCGAAGAGGGCGATGCAGGGCAGGCTCTGGAAGAGCAGCGTGCGGTCGCGCCAGCCGGAAAGGGAGCTGAAGATGAGCATGAAGCTCAGGGCGGCGGCCGTGAGCAGCTCAAACGGGAACCCGCCTTCGGGCAGCCCGGCGTTGATGCGCGGCGAGAGGACGAATCCGAGGAAGCCGAACAGGGCGGTCAGTCCGCCGTCCCAGTTGCGCCACTTGGTGCCGACCGACGCCCGGGCCAGGAGAAAGCCGAGGGCCGAGCAGGCGAAGTAGGACCCGACGAGGGCGATGGCGAGGCCTTCCTTCCGGAGGCTCGCGGCGATGGAATAGAGGGCGAGCGCGCCGCCGAAGAAGACCAGGAGGTGATCGGTCAGGTCTCGGCTCCGGCTCGCCTTGCTGATGGCTCCCAGATGCATCAGGCTCATGCGAGGTGCGCCTCTCTTGCCAGAAGGAAGGTCTGGCAGCCGGCTCGGTCAAGTTCGTCGATGTAGGCCGATTCCACAGCTCGGGCGACGCTCTGGGCGGCGTGGCCTTCGGCGTATTCGCGGGCGTCGTAGAGCAGGGCGATCTTCTGGATGTCCGGCAGGGCGGCGAGAAGGCCGGGCAGGGCCGGGTCTTGAACGGTGATGAAGAGGCAGAGGGTTTCGCCCGGGTTCATGCGGGAGCGGAACTTGGTGACCTGTTGGGAGAGGGTCTCGACGCTGTCCGGCATGATGTCGGTCAGGGCCTCGCGGATGGCGCGTTCTCGGATGGCCGGATGCTCGCGATAGGCCTCCGGCGCCTCGATCTGCGGGATGGAGATGAGGGCGCCCTTTTCGATGAAGTGGCCCGCCATGTAGAGGCAGTGTCCGCACATGGCCTCGAAGGTGCCGGTCTCGGAGTCGCCGAAGTCGGTTCCTCGGGTCTGTTGGAGCAGCATCATCATGCTCAGGCCGGATCCAGACTCGAACTCCTTGACCATGAGCTTGCCGGTCCGGGCGACGCTGCGCCAGTGGATCGTCTTGATCGGGTCGCCCGCCACGTAGTTGCGGATTCCCTTGGTCTCCAGGCCGCTTCCGCTCCGGCTTCCCGCTTCCAGCTCGCTCATCCCCCAGCCTCCGGCCGGGGTGAACTGGATGTTCACGGGCAGTGGGGAAGGGTAGACGGTGAGCTCGGCGGGGGCCGTTTCGTAGAGCTTGGACTGGCTGACCAGGCCTAGGGCGTCCGATCCGTAGACGGTGACCCGGTCCCATCGGTACCGCCCGCGCCGGGTCGGCTTGAAGGAGTATTTCGTCTGGATCGGCTGGTCGAAGCTGGGGGCCACGGGCAGGCTCGGCGTCAGGTCCTTCGGTCGCAGCCGGCTCGGGAGGTGATCGATGACCGAGAGGAGAGGCCGCTTCAGCCGCCGCTCGCTCCAGAGGGTCAGGTGGACATGGACGATCTCTCCCACCTGCACGGCGGGCGTGATGGTCCGCTCGACCCGGAGGCTGCGCACCGCCAGTCGGGCCTGGAGCCTGGCCCCGGCGAGCGTGATGACGATGGCCGTCGCCATGTAGAACAACGGCGGCGAATCGACCAGGATCGCCATGACGATCAGGAAGAAGGCGGCCGTGGTCAGGGTGATGGCGGCGTAGCGGTTCAAGCCCTCTTGGCGCCGGACCAGGCGCTGAGAGCTGTTGGCGGCTCGCGTGACGGAGGATTCGCGGATCATGCGCCCTCTCTCCTGCCGGCTCAGGCGGCCGGCACCGGCGCGGGCACCGTGTCGAGCATCCGCCGGATGATCTCTTCGCCCGTGATGCCGCGAGCCCGGACTTCACCCCGAAGGATGATTCGGTGGCCCAGCACGAACGGCGCGGAATACTTCACGTGGTCCGGCCGCACGTAGTCCATCCCCTGCAGGGCGGCTCGGGCCTGGGCCGCGTGGAGCAGGTGGAGCGAGCCTCGCGGCGAACTACCCAGCACGAGCTGGCTGTCCTCACGGGTGGCCCGGACGATGTCCACGACATACTCCCGAATCGAGCCGTCCACATGGATTTCCCGGACCTGATCCTGCGCGGCGATGATCTCCTGGAGAGACCCGACCGGTTGGACCGAATCGACCGGATGCACCGACTGCTGGTTGGCCAGAACCATCGTCTCCGCCTCGCGGCTGGGATAGCCGAGCGAAACGCGGCCGAAGAATCGGTCGAGCTGGGCTTCCGGCAGCGGATAGGTGCCCGTCATCTCGATGTTGTTCTGGGTCGCCAGGACGAAGAAGGGTCGGGCGAGGATGTGCGTGATGCCGTCGGCGCTCACCTGCCGCTCCTCCATCGCTTCGAGCAAAGCAGACTGCGTCTTGGGCGTGGCTCGGTTCACCTCATCGACCAGGACGACGTTGGCGAAGAGGGGGCCGGGGCGGAACTCGAACTCTCCCGACTTCTGGACAAAGACCGAAGTGCCCGTGATGTCGGTCGGCAGCAGGTCGGGCGTGAACTGGATGCGCCGGTAGTCGCCGCCAATCGCCCGAGCAATCGCCTTGGCCAGGGTCGTCTTGCCGACTCCCGGCACGTCTTCGATCAGGACGTGGCCGCCGCAGATGAGGGCCAGAACGGCCTGCTCCACCAGCTCTTCCTTGCCGAGGATCACCCGGTTGATCTGCGCCTGGATCGCCTGACCCAGCTGTCTGACATGCGCGTTCTGCACCTGCACTTTCTGATTTCACCCCGAAAACCGCCGATTCCAGTGAACCGGCTTAAGCTTTCTTACGCTCGCAATGCTTTGGGGGGTGGCATCGACTCCCTTCCTGGGGCGGAAAGCGCGGTCGGGAGCATAATTCGTCCCGATGTCGGCGGCGCAGACGGTGATCGGAGTGGACCTGGGCGGGACGAACGTCCGAGCCCAGGTGTTTTTCGAGGATGGATCTCCCGCGGGGCAGAGGATCCAGATCCCCTCGCAGGCCCAGCACGGTCGCGAAGCGGTGGTCGAGGCGATCGTGACGGCGGTCAGGCTGGCTCGGAGCACCGTGGAGGCGGCTCCCGTGCGCATCGGGATGGCGATCCCCGGCCACATCGACGACGCCCGGGGAGTGGTCAAGTGGTCGCCCAACTTCGGTCGGACCGTGGACGGAGTCTTCCACAGCTGGCGGGACGTGGAGATTCGGGAGGAGATCGAGGAGCTGACCGGGCTGCCGCTTTCGATG
>JAKRSE010000163.1 GCA_022402505.1 Fimbriimonadaceae bacterium
GTCTCACCACACCTCATTTCGGCCGATAGATCGGGCCTCGTCAGGGTCGGAAAAAAACGTCCACTTTCTCCATGAGCCAGACATGAAAAAGTCGGCCGAGGGCTGCACGGCCCCCGACCGAAGAGGTTTGTGGATCTGACTCGCTCTCAGTGTTTGTGAGCCGCCTGGAGCATGTTCAGAGGATGTCCGACCAGCTCTTTCGCACGGCTTGTGCCGTTCCGGCCTGGTCCCGACTAAACCCGCATTTCTGCCAGGAGTCGGGCGGTCTGATCCAGACAGCCTTGGCCCGAGAGCTCAACTCGGAGCCGGCGGAAGTGATCCTTCTGGTCTTCGCCCGCCTGACCCAGAACGGCTTCGGTCTCTTCGACGATCCGGTCCACGCGGGCATCCTCCAGGATCAGCTCTGCCAGCAGCCTCCGATTCAGCAGAATGTTGGGCAGGCTGATGTGGTCGATCTTCGGGCGGAGGAGGCGGAACTCCATCTCCATCCACCGGGAGACCGAGTAGACGACCACGGTCGGAGTGAGGGCGAGGGCGGACTCCAGGGTCGCCGTGCCGCTGCAGACGATCGCCGCCTGGGAGCGGGCCAGCAGGCCTCGAACGTCTCGCTCGAACTGAACCGGCCCTCCCTTCGAGCGCACCCAAAGCGATTCCACCCACTCCGGGTCGAGGTTGGGGGCGAGGCCGATGGCGGCGGGGAGTCCGAGCCGGGCCGCGGCCGGAGCGAGGAGCGGGATCGTATGCCGGACCTCATGAATCCGGCTGCCCGGAAGGATGGCCAGGCCCTGCCTGTTCTCGAGAGAAGGCTCCGGGATCATCTCGGTGAGCGGATGTCCCCAGAAGTGGGCGTCCGCCCCCATCCCTCGCAGGATCTCAGCCGACCAGGGAAACGGGGTGACGATGGCGTCGGTGAGGCGAGGCAGATCGCGGCCCTGACGATCCCGCCGCCAGCTCCCGGGGGGAATGAAGTAGAGCACCTTCCAGCCAAGTTTCTTGGCGTGGCGGCACAGGCGGATGTTCGCGAACCCAAAGTCGATCGGCAGAAAGACGCCGGGCGGCCCCTGGCGGAGCTCGGCAATGACTCGGCGGGCTCCGGCCAGCACCCGGGGACCCACCCGGACCGATTCGACGACTCCGATGGCGCCCCAGCGATCGGTCCGATTGATCATCCGGGCTCCGGTCGCCGCCAGTCTGGTGCTCCCGGAAGCTGAGACATCCCAGCCCTCGGTTCGCTTGAGAATCTCGGCTCCATAGGCGTCGCCGCTGGCCTCGCCGGTGGAGATGAGGAGCCTCATCGCTGGTCGCCGCGGCCGTTCTTGCCCTGGCGCATCCGCTCCATGAAGGCGATCAGCTCCTGGACTTCCGGATGCATCTGCAGCTCGCCCGAGATGATCTCCAGGGCCTCGCCCCGGGTCAGGCTCGACTTGAAGAGCAGCTTGCAGGCTCGGTGAAGCGCGGTTCGGACCTCCAGGGCGATCCCGATCCGCCTCAGTCCGACCGCGTTGATGTCGTAGACCTGCTGGTCGATGCCGCCGGAAATCATGAACGGCGGGCAGTCCATGACGATCTTGCTCATGCCGCCGACCATGGCCAGTCTGCCGATTCGGGCGAACTGGTGGACGCCGGTGAGTCCGCCGATGACGGCCCGGTCTTCAACCGTCACATGGCCGCTCAGCCCCACCCCATTGGCGATGGTCACGTCGTTCATGATCCTTCCGTTGTGCCCCAGGTGGACGAAGGCCATGATGTAGTTCCGGTCGCCGATGGTCGTGGCGTTGCCCTCGCCGGTGGCCCGGTGGAGGGTGACGTACTCCCGGATGGTGTTGTCGTCGCCGATGTAGAGGTAGGTCGGCTCGCCGGAGAACTTGGCATCCTGCGGGTCGCCCCCGATGACGGCTCCCTGGGCGATCCGATTCCGCCGTCCGATGGTCGTGTTGCCGAAGATGGTGACGTGGGAATCCAGAACGGTGCCCTCGCCGATCACCGCGCCGGATTTGACGTGGCAGAACGGTCCGATCTGGACGTCGGCCCCCAGCTCGGCTCCCGGTTCAACGACGGCGGCGGGATGGATCATGCCGGGGTTTCGGGCCCGCGCTCAACGAGCTTGAAGGTCAGCTCCATCTCGACGGCCGTCTCTCCATCCACGGAAGCCGTGCCCCGGGCGCGCCCGATGCGGGCCTTGAACCACAGGAGCTCGACATCCAGGATCATCTGGTCGCCGGGAATGACCATTCGTCGCATCTTCACCTTGTCGATGGCTCCGATGACCGGAACGTGGTTCCTCCAGGCCGGGTCGGTCATCATGATGACCGCTCCCGCCTGGGCGATGGCTTCCAGGATCAGGACGCCGGGCATCAGCGGCAGGCCGGGATAGTGACCGTTGAAGAAGTCCTCGTTCATGGTGACGTTCTTCAGGCCGCGAACCCGCTTGCCGGGCTCCACTTCCAGAATCCGGTCGACCAGAAGGATGGGGTAGCGGTGCGGCAGGGTCTTGAGGATCTCGCCGATCAGCATTTCCGCCATGACCGACATTCTACTGGCAGAGCCGGCGATTCTTGCGGTCCGGTCCTTCAGTCGGATTTCAGCCGGAGCACGGCGATGACCGGCAGGTGATCGCTGGGCGTGCGGCCTTCGTGGCTGGTGCCGTCGATCTCCACC
>JAKRSE010000164.1 GCA_022402505.1 Fimbriimonadaceae bacterium
CACGCCCGGCCCTACGACACCCTGTTCGCCGCCGACATCCGCACCCCGACGGTCTGCCTTTGGCACGAAAGTGACTTCGCCGATGCCCTGCCCCACGGGCTGGACCTGGTGCTCTGCGGGCACAGTCACGGCGGGCAGTTCTGCACGCCCTGGGGCCGGCCCTTCATGACGGCGGACTTCGGAGGTCGGAGGCTGGCCGGGCTCTACACCGACACTCCCAGCCCGACCTATGTGAGCCGGGGGCTCGCCACCACAGGCCCGCCCAGCCGGTGGAACTGCCCGCCGGAGTCCGCGATCCTCACGATCCGGCCGTCACGAACCGGTCAGCCCTGGCTCTCCGAAGGCGGCTGAGCCAGGCGGTCTTCGAGCCGCTTCTGTCGATCCTCAACCCTTCTTAGGTAGAGCCACAGGCCGCACAGAACCATAATCGGAGGAATCGCCGCGATCAGCTTGGTCAGGTCCATGTTCTTCTTGTTCGCGGATCAGGAGTTCCTGATGGCCGACCGCAACCCGCAGACGGTAGACCTGGAAGACGAGGACGGCCAGGGCCGCCAGTGTGCCGTAGAAGCCCAGCTTGTAGGCGAGGTCGAACTCGTTCCGCACGATGGTCGTCGAGGGGTGGAGCGACATGTCGCGGATGCTGGGCAATCGAGGGAAGACGAAGGTGAGGAAGAGGCCCGGCATCACCATTCCAAGCGCATAGGCGGCGGAGGCGTTGGCCCGCTTGATCTCGTCGGCAAACGCGCCGCGCAGGCCCCACATTCCCAGGAGCATCAGCGAGACGAGCAGGAAGCTGGTCTGGCGCGGGTCCCAGTGCCACCAGGCGTTCCACTGAACCCGGCTGAAGAGGCTGCCGGTGAGCAGCGTGAGGATGGCGAAGAGGGCGCCGAGTTCGATGGACGCGGCGAGGCGTTCATCCCAGAGACGGTCGCGGGTGCGGAGCCACTGGACCGCCGAGACCGCCGACCAGATCATGAACCACGAGGCGACGAAGGCCGACGGAACGTGCCAGAAGACGATCCGGGCCAGATCCGGCGCAAGAAATCCATTGGCGGGCCCGACCGCGAAGCCGTAGAGCGTGATCCCGACGGCGGCTGCGAGAAAGAGGGGAGACGAGGCCTTCATCCAGGCTGATCCATGTTCATTGTGGGCGTCTGGGAACCGGAATCGGCGGGACTCTCGCCCGAAAGCCCCCAAAGAACGGGGGTCAGGGCGACTCCGAGCCCGGCCATCGCCACCGCCATCCCCGCCAGACCCGCCAGACATCCGGCCGCCTCGCTGCCCGAACCCGCCCCCAGCGAGAACCGAAAGGCGAGGATCGCCATGATCGACTGGGGGAGCAGCAGGGGGATGCCCAGGGCCGCCGCGAGAATCCAACGGTTGGCCGCGCCGGGGGTCAGGGCTCCGGTGAAGGAGAAGGCTCCGGCCAGAGCGAGGCTCATCAGGCCGGAAGCGCCCCAAAAGGCGGCCGGGTGCTGGATCGGGAGCTGGAACAGGAGGGCGATCCCTCCCGTCACGGCCAGCCCGAAGATCAGGGACTGAGCGGAGGTGGAGATGAGCTTGCCGAGAAAGATCGCCTCCGGCCGGCCCGTCAGCCGCATCAGGTCCACCGTCTGGTGCTCCTCTTCGGCCAGGAAGAGTCGCGGCGCGGTGACGGCCGAAATGCAGAAGAGGCCTGCGGTCAGAAGTCCGGCGGCGACGGCCGGGGTCGGCTTGTCGAAGATGCCGGAGTAGCCGAAGGTCGCGCTGAGCAGCAGGGCGTACAGCCCGCCGAGGAGGAGTCCGTGCTTCGACCGCATCTCCGTCCGCCACTCCTTGACCAAGGCGGCTCGGACCGCCGCCAACAGGCCGGCTTCAGAGCGGGAGCTCATGGGTCGCCATCTCCAGGTCGTCGCGGTCGTTGGTGGCCAAGAGAACCGCGCCGCGTCGGGAGGCATCGGTGACGGCTTCCAGGATCAGAGCCCGGCCGGCGTCGTCCAATCCGGCGGTGGGTTCGTCAAGGATCAAGACATCGGGCGGATCGAGACGGGCGAGGGCCAGCTTCAACCGGGCCCTCATGCCGGTGCTCAGCGAGCGGCCCAGGGTGTTCTCTGCGCCCGTCAGTCCGACGTTGGCAAGGACTTCGCGGGGATCGGTCCGCAGCCCGGCGAGGCCCGACCACCATTCAATATGCTCGGCCGCCGTCAGGTCGGCATAGACCTGGAGGTCGAGGGCCGAGCAGCTGCGCTTGGCCCGGCAGATCATCCGGCCGGAGGTCGGCTCGAGGAGGCCAGCGGCGATCTTGAGCAGCGTGGACTTTCCCCGTCCGTTCGAGCCCGTGACGGCCAGGATCATCCCCGGGGTCAGTTCAAAGGAGACGCGGCGCAGGACGACTCGATCCCCGAATCTCCGACCGACTTCCACTGCGGAAAGGAGGGCGGCCGGGCTCACGCCTCTCGTCCCATGTCGGCGGCGGCCGCCGAAAGCGGCAGGTTCCAACCATCCAGCTTCCAGGTTGTTCCGGTCCGGACAAAGACGGCGGCTCGGCCGTGGATCATCCGGAGGTCGGGCACCCGGCGGAGCGGAATCTCCATCGCCAGGTGGACCAGGGCCCGCATGGATCCTCCGTGGGCCACGGCCAGACCGTCCTCCTTCGGCAGGCTG
>JAKRSE010000165.1:0-21802 GCA_022402505.1 Fimbriimonadaceae bacterium
CTCGACCGTCTCCAGCTGGACTCGGTGGACCTCTACTACCTCCACCGGGACGATCCTCGGACCCCCCTGGACGAGATCGCCGACCTTCTCCATGAGATCGTCACGGAAGGGAAGGCGAAGACGGTCGGGGTGAGCAACTGGTCGATCGACCGGCTGCGCGGGCTGCTGCTGCTCACTGAATCCCGAGGCCTGACCCGTCCCGCTGCGCTTCAGAACTCCTGGAGCCTCGCCGTGCCGAATTGGAGCCAGGATGGGATCGGCGACACCCGATGCCTGACGGCGGGCAATGCGGCGGCCTTGGCGGGCCTGGGCGTCGTCACCTTCGCCTATTCGCCGACGGCCTCCGGCTGGTTTGCGGGTCGCAGCGCATGGGGAAGCTATGACCGTCCGGACAACTTCGCCCGTCGCGACCGCGTGGCGGCGAGGTCGAAGGAGACCGGCCTGAGTCCGACGACCCTGGCCCTGGCCTGGCTGGTGAACCGTCCCTGCCCGGTTGTTCCGATCCTGGGCACGGGAGACCCGGCGCACCTGTCCGAGGCCTTGGCTGCCCTGGCGGTCGATCCGGACCTGGTCGCCGACCTGGACATCTGACCGCGTAGAAGGGGCCAGAATGCTGGAGCTTCGGCCGGAGGGCCTCTACTGCCCGGCGGGCGACTTCCACATCGACCCGTCTCGGGGCGTGGATCGAGCGGTGATCACCCACGGACACAGCGACCATGCCCGGTGGGGCTCCAAGGCCTACCTCTGCTCCGAGCCTTCGGAGCCGATCCTGCGGGCGCGGCTGGGGGAAGACGTCTCGGTCCAGACCCTTGCCTGGGGGGAGCCGATCGACCTGAATGGAGTTCGGGTCAGCCTCCACCCAGCCGGGCACATCGTGGGTTCGGCGATGGTTCGGATCGAGCATCGAGGCGAAGTCTGGCTGGTGACGGGAGACTACAAGACGGAGGCGGATTCGACGTCGGGAGCCTGGGAGCCGGTGGCCTGCCACACGATGATCACGGAGACGACCTTCGGCCTGCCGATCTACCGCTGGCGTCCCCAGGCCGAGGTCTTCGGCGAGATCAACGAGTGGTGGGCGGCGAATCGGTCGGAGGGTCGCGCCTCCGTTCTGTCCGGCTACTCGCTCGGCAAGGCTCAGCGGATGCTGGCGGGGGTGGACCCCTCCATCGGGCCGATCCTGGTGCACGGGGCGGTCCAGGCGATGAATCGAGCCTGCTCCGAAGCGGGCCTGGTCCTTCCGCCGACCCTCTCGGTGGGAGATGCGACGGCGGACGACCTTCGCCGGTGCCTGGTCATCGCTCCCCCCTCCGCCCTGGAATCGCCCTGGATTCGGCGGTTCGGCGAGGCGTCGGTCGCCTTTGCCAGCGGCTGGATGGCGGTGCGGGGCCGGCGGCGTCAGCGGAATCTGGAGCGCGGATTCGTCCTCAGCGACCATGTGGATTGGCCCTCGCTGCTGGGGGCGGTTCGGGCCTGCGGCGCGGAGCGGGTCCTGACCACCCACGGCTTTGCCGAAGAATCGGCCCGATGGATGAGGGAGGCGATGGGGCTGGATGCCCGGCCTCTGCACGACCGGAGCGGCAGGCGGGAGGAGGCCGAAGATGCGTGACTTTGTGGAGCTGGTCCGGGGTCTGGATGCGACCGGATCGACCCGCGAGAAGCGTCGCCTCGTCGCCGAGTTCTTCCGAACGGCCTCCGCGGAGGATTCGGCATGGGCCTTCTTCCTGCTCAGCGGCCGGCGAAGGAAGGGCTTCAAACGGGCCGTGCTTCGACGGGCGGCTCAGGCTGAATCCGGGATTCCGGACTGGCTCTACGACGCCTGCTACGAACAGGTCGGAGACAGTGCGGAGCTGATCTCGCTTCTGCTGGAGGATTCTCATGCCTCCGCCGATCGCCCGGAGAGCCTGGCCGAGTGGATAGAAGGAGCCTGGTCCGCCTGGGATGCAGCCGAGGACGACGAGGCCCGAACCGCGCTGCTCCCGACTCTTTGGAGCGGGCTCACCCGCGAGGAGAGGTTTGTGGCGAACAAGCTCTTCACGGGCGCGTTCCGCATCGGAGTCAGCCATGACTTGGTGGTTCAGGCGGCTGCAGAGGCGCTCGACGTCCCTCCCGCCCAGGTGGCCCGGCATTCGATGGGCGATTGGGAGCCCAGCGCGGCCTTCTGGCAGAGCCTGTCGGCCGCCGAGGCGGAAGACCCCAGCCGGCCCTACCCCTTCTGCCTG
This sequence comes from Fimbriimonadaceae bacterium, assembly GCA_022402505.1. GTDB lineage: Bacteria > Armatimonadota > Fimbriimonadia > Fimbriimonadales > Fimbriimonadaceae > JAKRSE01. Next base: position 2,220 of record JAKRSE010000165.1, read on the forward strand.
GCGCATCCCCTCGCTCAGGCCGAAGACCTGGGCGATCCGGCCGATTGGCTTGCCGAATGGAAGTGGGACGGCATCCGATGCCAGGCGGTCCGTCGGGCGGGGCAGACCTGGCTCTGGAGCCGGGGGGAAGAGCTGCTCAACGAGTCGTTTCCGGATGTGGCGGCCTGGGCGGACGGCCTGCCGGACGGAACCGTCTTGGACGGGGAGATTCTGGTCTGGCGCGAAGGCCGCCCGGCCCCGTTCACCGAGCTTCAGAAGCGGATCGGGCGACGGAAGCCGGGCCGCAAGGTTCTGGCCGACCACCCCTGCCGGCTGCTCCCCTTCGACCTGCTGGAATGGGAGGGGTGCGACCTTCGTGAGTCGCCCCTTTCGGATCGCCGCCGACTCCTCCTGGCCCTGACGGGGGGAGAGGCCTCGCCGGAAGTCGCGATCCAAGGCCCGGACCATCTCGACTGCCTGCGGGAAGAGGCGAGGCGGCACGGCGCGGAAGGCCTGATGCTCAAGCGACGGGATTCGGCCTACGTCGGCGGCCGGAAGACGGGGCTCTGGTGGAAGTGGAAGGCGACGCCCTTCACGGTGGACGCCGTGCTCGTCTATGCCCAGCGAGGGACGGGCCGCCGGGCCGGGCTCTACACCGACTACACCTTCGCCCGCTGGCGCGGCGAGGAGCTGGTCCCCTTCGCCAAGGCCTACAGCGGTCTGACCGACGCCGAAATCCGAGAGGTGGACCGGGTGATCGTCGCCACGACGCGAGAGCAGTTCGGGCCGGTGCGGACGGTGGAGCCGACCCTGGTCATGGAGCTGGCCTTCGAAGGCATCCAGCCCAGCACTCGCCACAAGAGCGGGTTGGCGGTCCGATTCCCCCGTATCCTCCGACTCCGGCCGGACAAGACGCCGGCCGAAGCGGATCGGGTCGAGCGGGTCTTGGAACTGCTCGACCGCAGCCGCGAGTGACCCGGGCTCCCGACCCGTCTAGATGCCGGCCGTGGACCGAAAGAGACTGAGGATGCCCAGCCCCAGGTTCGGATCGCCCGTCGAGCGGCTGCTTCCGAGCGCGCTCTGAACGTCGCTGTAGGTCGCATCCGGCTTTCGGCTCAGAACCTGGGCGGCGAGGCCCGAGGCCAGCGGTGCGGCGAACGAGGTCCCCCAGCCGCCTGCGTACCGACCTCCCGGGAAGGGGAGATAGAGGGCTTCGCCCGGCGCGGCGGCCCAGGTCATCTGGTCGCCGGCGTTGGCGAAGACGCTCCGCCGATTCCGAATGTCCACCGAGGTGATGGCGGTCACCTTCCGGTGGACCGCAGGGTATGAGACGGGGTTGGTCAGACCTTCGTTGCCGGTGGAGGCGACCAGGATGAGCCCCCGGTCGGAGACCTCTTCCACCGTTCGCTCAAGCTCGGGCGAGTGGACAAGGGTGTTCAGCGACAGGTTCACGACGCGGGCGCCGCGGAGTTCAGCCGCATGGATGCCGGCGATCACGTGGTAGAGCCGGCCCGTGCCGTTCTGGCTGAAGGCTCGGATCGGGAGGATGCGGGCCTCCGGAGCGGCGAGGCGGACGGCTCCGGCGACCATCGTGCCGTGTCCCAGTCCGATCGGAATCCGGGAGAACGCGGAGTTCAGGCGGGCCGAAGGTTCCCACGCGGGAGCATGCCCTCGGGAGAGGTGGCGGATGTCGTTGGTCAGCAGAGGGGTGGTCGTCGGGTTGATCAGCGCGAGGACCCCGGCATCGAGCCCGCGAAGCTCCGATCCGTTTCCGCGAGGGTCCAGGAAATCGAGCCCAGGGAGGACGACGGGTCGCAGGACGGGATGGGTCGGATCGACGCCCGTGTCGATCACCGCCACCGTTCCACGGCCGCCGCCGAAGGCCGACCAGGTCGCCGAAGCATCGATCTGAGCGACGGCAGGCTGGGTGAGGAAGCCGGAGGGGACCTGGGTCCGGAAGAAGGGAACCGGGCGGGTCGCGGCGGCTGCCCGGCGAACCGCGTCGATGTTCTGGTTGGCGGTGGCTCGCAGGCCGAGGATCGGCAGCCGGACGATCTGATCCAGCTCCAGGCTGACGTCGTCATCGGTGTCGTCGGAGATTCGCGTGATCAACGCTCTCGGGTTCCGGCCGCGAGGGTCGATGACGGCATGGATCGGCCGCTGAGGCACGGTGGCCTCCCGCTGGAGTCCATACCGGGCCAGAAAGACGGACAGAGGCTCGCTCTCCGTGTATCGGAGGATGTAGCGGGTCTGGGCGGGAGAAGCGCCGGCCACCAGGGCCAGGCTCACCAGGGCAAGGAGCTTAGTCTTCATGGTCCAAAGAGATCTGGAGGATTCGGCCGGCGGCCAGGTCGTGGAATCGGAGGGTCTGGGTCGGGCGGGGAACCTGAACCGAGAACTGGCCGTCTTCATCGCAAGAATCCAGCCAATCCTCCCCGGTACCCACTCGAACCTGAGCCGGAGAGGGGATGTCGAGGACTCCGGTCAGTCGGATGGAGTCCGGCTCGGAGCCTGGGGAGGTCTGAAGGTCGAGCCCAACCCCGTCGAAGTCATATCGGCGAACCGTCGCCTGCCCGCCGGATCGGAAGCCGGCCGATGGTCGCAGAGGCGAGGGCAGCAGGCGGCCGAACAGGAGCGGAATCGTCCGGGTTTCGGCCACCAGAAGGGCCTTGGCCCGAAGAACCCACATCTCGGGTGCCTGATCCTCGGCGCTCTTGGCGACGGCCGCCAGCCGATGCGAGGCGTCCGCCGCTTCAGGGTCCTGCTCCACCCGAGCAGCCTGCTCGGGCGTCGCCAATCCCCTGGCGTGGTCCACGATGTCTTCCCAGCTCGGCTCCATCAGGCTTTCTCTTGATTCAATGGGGCGGGCCCGACCATGTTTGATACAGGAATCTGCGGCGGGCATCCAAAAAAGCCGAACGGAGCCCAGTCCCCCGGGTTCGGCCAGACGTCCCTGGTCTGCTGAGACGCCTTCCTATACGCAGCCGCTGCCGGGTCCGTGCGCAGATGCCGATAGAAGCAGCTCATCCAGAAAGCGTTCGGCTCGTCCGCCGTGTCCCAAAGAGAGGCCACGACCGAACGACATCCGGCCGCCAGCAGGGATTCGATGAACCCTTCGGCGGCGAGGGAATCCTCCACCACCGTGACTCCAGTCGAACACCCGCTGAGGACGCAGAGATCGGCCCGAAGGCGGAGGTGGAGCGCATCGAAGACGGTCCATTCCGCCTGACCGAGCTTCATCGCGTTGAAGATCGGCTGATCTTCTCGGAGGAGTCCATGAGCGGCGATGTGGACCACGGCGGCGTTTTCGGCCGCCCGCTCGAAGTCTGCCAAAGATGTCAAGGGCGAGGTCTCACAGACCGAGGCCACCTCCCTCAGCTCGGCGTCGATCTGCGGCGCGTCGCGGTCGGCCATGCCGATCAGCGCGGTTCCCCGGCCCCGCTCCCCGCCCCGCGTCCGGAGGGCTTCGGCCACCGCCAGGCTCGGGGCGTAGAAAACGTCGCAGGCATCAAGGAGGGATCCATCCTCCCAGGGAACGGCGTGGATGGGGAGGTTCCGCAGGGCCGCGTCCCGGCCGATGATCAGCCGAGAAGGCGCTCCTTCAAGAACGGGAATGAGAAGCCGGGCAAGCCTGGTCAGCGACTTTGCCGTGAGGCGGGGTGTCCTTCCTGATTCCCGGACCCGGTTCAGGTGGAAGAACCGGGCGATCTCGCCGACCTCGAGCTCTTCCGCAAGAGCGTGGTCCCGGACCGAGGACCCTTCGAGAACGATGGCCCGGAGGACGCCGTCGACCGCGAACAGCTCGATCCAGCGCTCGCCCTCCCCGGGAGCCGGCCGCGCGGGCTCGGCGACGGGGGAATGCTCCATCAGGATGTCCCGCTCCCGGAGCTCGGCAAGCATGCTCCTCTCCTGATCCGGCGAGAGTCTCCGGCGTTCGGGGTCCCAGGCTCGACCGGCCCCGGCCAGCCTGGCCGGCAGCTGAACCATCTCGGCCAGGACATGATCCTTCATCCGAGAGACCACGCCGAGTCGGGCTCCAGGCTCTCGGAGGCAGGCGAGACATTCGACCAGCATCTCCTGGTGAGCCAGAGCCGCCCCGCGTCTCAAGCCCACCGAGGCGAGCCTGCTTCGTTCTGCATCGAACTTCCGGATGGCGGCCTCGGCCTCTCGTTCGGCTGCATTCTGCTCCCCTTGGGCCCGAGCCAGTCTGGCCCGCAGGTCGGGAGCGTCGAGCTCTTCGATCAGCTCTTCCGCATCGACCCAGCGCCCGAGTCGAATGGCGGCGAGGGCCGACTCGCGGAGGATGATCGGGCGAAGGTCAGGCGAGGGGCCGGCGCTGAGGGCGAGGGCCAGCCGGCGGAAGGCGGCTCCGTGGCGGCCTGCCTTCCATTCGGTCTCCGCGCTGCACAGCTCGGCCATCGCCCGCCAGTTCCGATTCGGCTCTCGGCGCAGAAGGGGCCGGGCGGATGCCAGGCGGGCGCGGGCCTCTGCCGACCTGCCCTTTCGGACGAGAGCCATGGCCGCCAGGATCCTCGCCTTGCCGATCTCAAACCTCGCCTCGATCGCCGCAAAGACCGCTTCGGCCCGCTCGGCAGCGGCGACGGCATCGGTCCAGAGACCGGCGGCGAGCAGGAAGTCCGCCTGATCCAGCAGACAGTGACCGATCTCATAACCCGAGTCGGACGGCAGGCGATCGAGCAGGCTTCGATAGCTGCGGAGCGCCTCCAGAACCTCGCCGCGGCGCCCCAGGAGATAGGCCCGGTTGAGGTCGATCTCGAAGATCAGCAGGGTGTCGCCGGCGGCGGTGAAGACTTCCCGCGCTCGGGCATACATGCGGTCCGCCTCGTCGTGTTTCTGGAGGCTCATCAGAACCACGCCGAAGTTCCTCATGACGATGGCGAGGTCGGCTTCGGCCTGATGCTCGGCCAGGACCGGGAGAGCGGAGCGATAGGCGGCCTCGGCCTCTTCCAGCCGGTCCAGGCGGTGGAGGATGTTGCCCAGATTCGCCTTGAGTCGGGCGGCCCGGAACGGTTCGCCTGCCTCCAGATAGGTGCGGTCGGCAAACTCGGCGACCTCGAAGGCGCGGTCGTACTCGCCGACGTAGGACAGAGCCTGGATCATGGCGACCGAGGTGTGGGCCTGTTCGATCGGATTCGCAGCGAACCTCCGCCAGGCGGACTCGTACCGCCGGACCGCCCGCTTGGCCCGGCCGGCCAGCAGGTGAACGTGGCCCGCAAAACGGGCAGCCTTGCCCCTTGAGGCATCATCGCGCAGGGCCTCCGCCAGGCGAAGCGCCGCCTGAGCCAGAAGGCCAGCGCGGGCGTGGTCCTGGCGGATCAAGCCGAGCCCTTCCGCGATCAGGTCGTCCAGCGTCTCCGCCGACCGGAGCGACGGCGGAACCGGGCGGACCGGACTTGCCAGGCCGCTCAGGTACTCGTCGAGCGTCAATCGATGCCCCTGGCCTTCAGAGCCTTCGCCAGGGCCTCCAGGCACCTCTGCCGGATCTGACCGATCGAGCCGATCTTGATCCCCAGGGCTTCGGCCGTTTCGGCATAGGGGCGGGCCGGCTCTTCAAAGAAGAGCATGTGGATGAGGGTTCGGCATTGCTCCTTCAGCGTCTCGACCGCCTCGCGGATCCTCAGGGCCCGCTCCGCCGCCTCGAGGTCTTCCTGGATCGTCTCCTGAAATCCGGGTTCGGAATCCCCAAGCGGCTCGGTCTCCGCCTGCTTCCGACGCAGCCGCACCGCGTGCCGGATGGCCGTCTGCCGGATCCAGGGAGCGAGGTTCGACCGGTTCTCGATCTTCGGCAGGGCCTTGAACAGTTCGACGAAAACGTACTGGAATGCGTCCGGCTGGTCGTCTGCGGGAACCCGGGCCGATCTCAGCAGGGTGAAGACGTAGGCGGAGTAGCGGTCCACCAGCGCGTGCCATGCGTCGGCGTCTCCGCTCACGGCCTTCCCTGCCAGGACCTCATCGTTCCAGGTTTTTGAAGCAGGCCGGCCGCCGATCACTGCCCTCATGGTACCTGCCGACGAAGATTCTCCAAATTCATGTCACTGATCGGTGATTCGTCGCCCCTTGGGTTCATGTGGCCGAAACGGCCGACTAGGAACCAGACCATGAAGACTCTCTTTTCAACCCTCGCCGTGGCGGCCCTCGCCGCGGTCGCATCCGCCAACAACGTCAGCGCCGAGTTCAGCAGCGGCGACCTGAACCTCCAGGGCGACGCCCTGAGCAACGACGTCCGAGTGATCCAGGGCGTCAACGGAATCAACGTCGTCGGCCTGAACGGCACTCGAATCAACGGCCGAACCAGCGTGTTCTTCCGCACCGGCCCGGTGGTGAACGTCTCCGCCCTGATGGACGGAGGCAATGACCGGGTGACCTTCCTGAGCATCGGCAATCTCGGCGACATCAACATGGAGGGCGGCCAGGGCAACGACACCCTGCAGCTCAGCCGAGCTTCGACCCAGGGCAACATCACCCTGAAGGGCGAGGAGGGCGCCGACCGGGCGATCCTGACCGACTCCCGAGCGGCCGGCGACATCCTGCTCGATCTCGGGATCGGGGCCAACTCGCTGCGGGCCGAAAGGTTCACGGCGGGCGGCAACTTCACCGCCATCGGCGGCGATCTGGCCGACCGGTTCGACATCCTCTCGACCCAGGTCGGCGGGAGCCTGGACCTGAGCACCGACAAGGGGAACGACATCGTGAACCTGGCCGTGGCAGAGACCATGATGTCCGCCGAGATCAAGACCGACGACGGCAACGACCGGGTCACGGTCTCCAGCCTCAGGGCCGGCCAGGACTTCAAGGCCGAGACCGGAGCCGGCGACGACGTGGTCTCCCTGACCGACGTCAGCGCCCGGTTCAACATCGGGGTCACCCTGGACGACGGCCGCGACCAGCTGACCGCCAGCCGGGTCTCCGCCGGGGCCGACGCCATTGCGATCGGCGGAGCCGGACTGGACGTCTTCCGCAACTTCGGCTTCCTCGGCCGGCTCAAGACGGAGGTGGTCGAGTTCGAAGCCCGCTGAACTGACGCAGTCTCGCTCAATGATCGAGGGAGGGAGCCGGCGCTCCCTCCCTCGAACGGCTTTTCCTGACTACAACCCCCGCCGAGCAGGGTCAGTGGGCGCTCAGAAGGCCTTGACGATCAGCGAGGCGTTGTGGCCGCCGAAGCCGAAGGAGTTGGTGAGAGCCGCCTTGAAGGCGTGGTCCCGAGAGGCATTCGGCACGTAGTCGAGATCGCACTCGGGGTCCGGAGTCTCCAGGTTGATGGTGGGCGGCACCTTGCCGTCGCGCAGGGCGAGCAGGCAAATGACGGTCTCCACCGCCCCCGCGCCGCCCAACAGATGCCCGATGCTCGACTTGGTGCTGCTGACCGGAATCCCATAGGCCGCCTCGCCGAAGACCGACTTGATCGCCTTGGTCTCGCTCGGATCGTTGTAGGGCGTGCTGGTGCCGTGGGCGTTGATGTAGCCGATGTCTTCCGGCTGCATGCCGGCCGACTTCAGGGCCTTGGTCATGGCCCGTCGGGCTCCGTCGCCGTTCGGATCGGTGGCGGTGATGTGGTAGGCGTCGCCGCTCATGCCATAGCCGACGATCTCGGCAAGAATCTTCGCTCCCCGCTTCTGGGCGAGGGCGAGGTCTTCCAGGATGAGGACGCCGGCCCCTTCGCCGATCACGAAGCCGTCTCGGTCTTTGTCGAAGGGTCGGCTGGCCCGGGCCGGATCGTCGTTCCGCGTGCTCATCGCCCTCATGCTGCTGAAGCCGGACATGCCGATCGGCGTGATCGGCGCTTCGGCTCCGCCCGCGACCATCGCCACCGCGTCGCCGCGCTTGATGATGTGGTAGGCATCGCCGATGGCGTTGACGCCCGTGGCGCAGGCGGTGACCACGCAGCTGTTCGGGCCCTTCAGGCCGAAGAGGATGCTGGTCAGGCCGCTGCACATGTCGGGAATCATGTAGGGCACGAGGAAGGGCGAGACTCGGCTCGGCCCCTTGGTGAAGAGGTTCTTGGTCTGCTCGCTCATCACGCTCAGCCCGCCGATGCCCGAGCCGATCATGACGCCGGTCTCCAGCTTCACCTCTTCGTCGTCCAGCGGGAAGCCGGCCATTTCGAGGGCCATCCGGGCGGCGGCCACGGAGAACCCGAGAACCCGGTCCATGCGACGGGCGTCGCGGGCGTCGAGCCAGTCTTCCATCTGGAAGTCCTTCACCTCGGCTCCGATCCGGGTGGAGTATTCGGAGACATCGAAGCAGGTGACGGGACCGATGCCGTTCTCGCCCGCAAGCATGCGCGGCCAGAAGGTGTCGATGCCCGTCCCCAGCGGGGTGACGGCTCCCAGGCCGGTCACGACGACTCGACCTGAGGGCTCAAAGCCCAGGTTCATGGTCCGGTTCTCCCGAAAGCTCAGATGTGCTGGTCGATGTAGGCGACGACGTCGCCGACGGTGGACAGGCCGGTGGTGGCGTCGTCGGGAATGTTCACGCCGAACTCTTCTTCCACCGCCATGACAAGCTCGACGACATCGAGCGAATCGGCGCCCAGGTCGTCCTGGAATCGGGTGGCTTCCGTGATCGTGGTCTCTTCGCTGACCTTCAGATTCTGTCGGGTCAGGCGGACGACGCGGTCAAAGGTGGTTTCAGACATGATGTGATCGACCGTGTTGCCCCTCTCGGGCCTTGGGATGATACCCGCCAGGATGCGGGGTCGCGTCCGGACCCACCCGGTCGGCGGTCGGGAGGGTCGCCGGCGAGGGGTAGTGAGGTGTTAGAATTCGGCCATGGGCTCGCGCCTCGCTGCCGACCAGGTCGCCGATTTTCATCGGGACGGCTATCTCAGCTTCAACAACCCCGTCTTCGACCCGGCCGATTTTGTGCGATTGAAGGCGATCTTCGAAGAGGACCTGGCGCGGTACGGGGAGGATGACCTGGACACGATCCATTTCCGCGACGAGCGGCTGATGGAGTTCCTGATGCACGACCGGGTCCTGGACCTGGTGGAGCCGCTGATGGGCCCGAACATCGGCCTCTGGTCCAGCCACTTCATCAGCAAGCCTCCCTTCACCGGCAAGCGGACCCCCTGGCACGAGGACAGCGCCTACTGGGACGGCCGGATCAGCACGATGGAGAACCTGGTCACCGTGTGGCTGGCCCTGGACCCGGTGGACATCGAAAACGGGTCGATGGGCGTGATTCCCGGAACCCACGTCGGCGGCTTCAGCGACTATACGGACGTCGAAGGCGGCATCTTCGGGTCCGAGATCGAGGCCGGCCAGATCGACGAGTCGAAGGCCCACTACTTCACCCTTGCGCCCAACGAGTGCAGCCTGCACGAGGCCCGGATCATCCACGGAGCGAACGCGAACACCTCCCCCCGCCGCCGCGCCGGATACACGATGCGCTACTTCCCGACGACCAGCCTGGTGAACCCCGAGCGCAACCCGGGGCACAAAATCTGGCTGGCCCGCGGCCGGGACATGGCGGGCAACCGGTTCGAGAACGCTTGAGGGGCGTGGCTGGGCATGGCTGGGCATGGCTTTGCCTGGCTTTGCGTGGCTAGGCGTGGCTATGCATGGCTAAGCACAGCTATGCATGGCTATGCACGGCTTTGGTCACCGGAACGCATCCCGCAGATGCCGGATCGCCTCGCCATGGATCGCGATCACGTCGAATCGGACCTGGGCCTCGGTCATCCCGGCTTCGAAGAGATACTCCTCGGCCGCCCGTTTCAGCCGATCCTGCTTGGCGGGAGTGACCGACCATTCGGGAGCCTCGCCGCCCCGCCGTCGCTTCACCTCCACAAAGACGACGACCGACCCGTCCAATGCCACGAGGTCGATCTCGCCGGATCGGGTCTTGGCCCGGCGTCGGACCAGGGTCCAGCCAAGAGAGATCAAGTGATCCGCCGCCCGGTCCTCGCCCTCGTTGCCTAGATGTCGAGGTTCAGGCACGGCTGCTCCCGCATGGATCGGATCGGCTCGAATCCCCGACGGTGGATCGGGCAGGGGCCGAGGCGAGCGAGGGAGTCCAGATGCTCCGGCACTCCATAGCCGAAGTGGGCCTCGAACCCGTAGCCTGGATGCTTTTCGGCGGCGCGAAGCATCAGGGAGTCTCGGTGGGTCTTGGCCAGAATCGACGCGGCGGCGATCGCGGGGCATCGGGAGTCCCCTTTGACCCACGCCTCGGCCGGCCTCTGGTCGAGTTCGGGCAATCGGTCACCGTCGACTCGGATACGTCCTTCGCCGGGGATCGCGAGGGCGGCCCGCCGCATCCCCGCCATGGCCGCCCAGAGGATGTTCAGCGACTCGATCTCTTCCAGCCCGACTTCGACGATGGACCAGACCGCTCCGGCCCGGATCCGCGACGCCTGGATCTCGCGGCGAGCAGGCGTGAGCTTCTTGGAGTCGTTGAGCCCGGCGATGTCGAAGCCTGCCGGCAGCCGGACCGCCGCGACCACCACCGGGCCGGCCAGAGCCCCTCGCCCCGCCTCATCGACCCCGATCACGTCCGGCTCCAGAATCACGGCCGAGAGTCTATCAGGCCGGACGGCCCCCTGCACGGATCGGGGGCGGTGCCATAATCTTTGTTCAACCCGGCGGATGTAGCTCAGGGGTTAGAGCGCCTGACTGTGACTCAGGAGGTCGCGGGTTCAAATCCCGTCTTCCGCCCCATTTGGGATTTTCTTTCGGTCCCGCGCTCTTCCACTCATGCCGATTGAGGGCGCGAACCCCGGGTTCGAACGTGCCACAATCAACATGTGGTCAGGTTCGCCAAGAGACTGCGCGAGGTCAACGGGGTGCTCAGCCCGCGCCCGCTGGCGACCAAAGACGATCTGGATGCCTGGTACCGAGGCGAGGAGCGACTTCAGGCTCTTCGAGGCGAAGATGCGGCCAGGATGGTCGCCTTCGGCCTGGACCGGGACAGTTCGGATCCCGCATTCAAGGCTTTTGTCATGGGACGTCCCGGGGTTGGAAAGTCCACCGAAATGACCCGGCTGAGCCAGATGGTCGCCGCAAGGTACCAACCGCTGAGGTTCAGCGTTCGCGACGAACTTGATCCGAGTCGGTTCACGGCATTCGATGTGATTCTGCTGCAGTGCGTTCTGCTGGCCGAAGAAACCGAGCGGGTCACCGGCAAGCCACCCGAAGCGGCCATCGTCCGCGAGCTCTTCGACTGGTACAACGAGGGGGAAGTCACCCGGGCCAAGGAGATCGAAGCCGCGGCCGAGGCGGCCGGCGGGATGGACACGAAGGGCGCGTGGTGGGACAAGGTGCTTGGCGCCTTTGTCACAATCAAGGGAGGCATCCGCTACGCCCAAACCCGCAGCGAAACGGTCACCGACTACAAGCTGAAGAGGGTCCAGCCTCTCATCGACGTGGCCAATCGGCTGATCCGCAACTGCAGCAAGTTGCTGAAGGACCATAACGGCAAGGAATGGCTGATCTTGGGCGAAGACGCCGACAAGCCGGGCATGGACCAGGAGAAGGTCAAGGAGCTGTTTCTCGTGCACGGCAACTCGGTCTTCGGCGAGCTGGATGTGAACCTGGTCTTCAACCTCCCGCTCGGCCTGACGTATGGCTCGACCGCCGAGAAGCTTCCCAGTCTCCCGCGTTACACGATCTACGACGTGCCCGTCTTTGAACCAAACAAGTACCCGAACGAGGCGACCATCGCCTATGTTCAGGAGATTCTAGATGCTCGGCTGGACCCTGCCCTGTTCGAAGGCGGCCAGAATCGGCGACTCATCATCGCCTCGGGAGCGAACCTTCGAGACCTCTTCGCCATGGTCCGCGAAGCGGCGGTTGAAGCCGGAGTCCGCGGTGCCGATCGCATCGAGGCCCAAGACGTCGATCGAATCCTTCAGAAGTTTCGGGTCGAGTTTCAGAAGAAGCTCGGCACGACGGAGTTTGACAGCTCGATCGTGACCCCCGAACAGCGGGTCGAGCGGCTGGTCGAGCTCTACCGGATGGAGGACACCGGGGCCGCCGTCCACGACGAAGTTCTCGGGGCCTTGGTCAACTCAGGGGTTGTACAGGAGTTCAATGGCCGGCACTGGTTCGGCCTCCAGCCGCTGATCGTCGATGTCTTGGCTCGGATGGAGCGGGTGAAGAACCCACGGGGAGGCACGCTTTAGACGAAGGCGCCTACACGGTTGAAGAAGTCGTGGCCCGCCTAGGCTACTGGGCCCGCGATGCGGTCGATGGAGCGGTCGTCGTCGCTTATCGGGTGGAGGACACGGGTGCGAGGGCTCGTCGCCGCCTGAGTGGACGGCTCCGGGGCCGGCGGCTTCGAACCGTGAGACTGGATCGCTTCGATCGATCGGCCGACCTCGCTCGGGAACTCTCCGCCGCTCTGCAGGCCAACGAAGGCGGCCTCGTCCATGTGCGCGGCTGGGAACGGGCCTTCTCCGGGCCGGAGGGGCCGGAGCGGCTCTACCGTTTCAACCTTCTGCGCGAAACCATCTTCGCCCCGCGCACGGCCCAGGTTTGGTGGATGTCGGAGGACTTCCGCAACATCTTCATGCGCCACGCCCCGGACACCTGGTCATTCATGCAACTCCGGTTCTCGGTCGCCGAGGCGGACGAATACATCGAACTCCCGCCGACCTTGGCCCGTATCGTGCGGTCTCAGCTTGGGCTGCGTCCCAACGAACAAGTTACCAGAAAGGCCTGGAGTTCGCTTGATGTCTTGGACCTGAGCTTCCATGCGGTAGGTGATCCTGAGCTAGCGCACCTCTCTTCGCTTACGTGCATCAAGACTCTCTTTCTCGGCAACACGCGGATCTCGGACACCTCCCCCCTTTCCGAGCTGACGGCTCTAAAGTTTCTTTTCCTTAGCGACACGCGGGTCGCGGACGCATCACCACTCGCCGGACTCACGGCCTTGGAAACGCTTGATCTAAGTGGCACGCAAATCCTAGATGCCTCCCCACTCAGCAGCCTCACGGCCCTAAAGTCTCTTCTTCTCAGTTGAACCCAGGTCTCCGATGCCGCCCCACTCTCCGTTCTCAAGTCACTGAAGACTCTCTTTCTCGATGGCACACGGGTCTCAGATGCGTCGCCCCTTATGGGCCTTGCGGCTTTGAAGTCTCTTGGCCTAAGCGGCACACAGGTCTCAGATGCTTCGCCTCTTGCCAGCCTCACATCAATTCAGTTTCTACTTATAAACAATACAAGGATCTCAGAAGTTTCTCCCTTCGCAAGCCTTACGGCCCTGAGGTCAATTGACATGACAAATACGAGTGTCACAGATGTTCAGCCACTGATCAATCTGAAAGCTCTGACGACTTGTAAGCTGCCCGACGGAACATTCTGGTACCCCCAGAAGGAGCCGCCGCCCGCGAAGTACCTGCCGCGCTCCGCGGGCGGCTGAGTCACGCCGACTACCCGCCCGAGACTCGTTTGCCGATCTTGTCGCCGAAGGGGAGGCCGGTCCATTCGCCCATGCTGGCCTTGCGGCCGACGAGGACGGGGGCGATGAAGCCGCGCAGGCCGATGTAGAGGGCGGCCAGGCCGGTGACCACGGCGAGGGGGAGGCCGATGACCGTGCTCGCCAGGAAGGTGGTCAGGCCGATCAGGATCCAGAGCAGCACCGCGTTGATGAGGTGGAAGAAGAAGACCTGCGCCCCGTGGAAGGCGGCGAACTTGTCGTTCTTGTGGGTGAGCCACACCGCCAGGCCGACGAGCCAGCCGATGGTGTAGGCGCTGAACACGTTGACGGCGACCGAGCCGAAGTGGGCGACGGCTGCCCAGAAGCGATCTTCGCGGGATGGCATGAGAAATCAGGGACCTCGTCAGCGATTGACGGGGCCCCTGAGGTTCGGTTGCAGCGGGAGGGATTTCAGCCCTGGTCGAGGTCTCGCTCGCGGCGGCGCATGGAGCGTCGGGTGAGCAGTTCGTCGTTCTGGTCGGTGACGACGAAGGGCAGGAGGGCCATTTCCCGGGCCATCTTCACGGCCTTGGCGACCATCCGCTGCTGCTTGGCGGTGCAGCCGGTCTGTCGGCTGGGCATGATCTTGCCGCGATCGGTCAGGAAGGAGCGGAGAAGCTCGATGTCCTTGTAATCGACGTACTCGATCTTGTTGAGGGTCAGGATGCTGGTGCGGCGGCGCTTGCGGCTGCGGGGGCGGCCTTCGTTGCGCCCGTCCATGCTGTTGTCGACGGCGGCCTTTTCGGCTGCCGGATCCATCGAATACTTTGCCTCTTCGCTCATGGTCTCAATCGCCCCAGGCTGCGGTTGCGCCGGGGAAGCAGGGAGGATTGTGACACAGGCAGGCGGGGCGGCCAGGGTCCCGGCGGGTTTGCCGGCCGGAGTCCTTGCCGGCCGGCAGGATCGCCGGAAGCAGCAGGGGCCGGCAATCTGGGCAGGCCGAACCCATGCGTCATCGGGAATTCATCCTGTGCAGCCCGTGAATGAGGTTCTCTGGGTCTGCAAAGACAAATGAGGCGGCGGCCTTTCGGGGTCGTTCCTCCATCCCTCCAGCCCACGGGTCGGCCGCCCACCGGCCCGCTTTCCCTTCGGCGCTCGGCGGAGTCTTGCTCCTCACCCCTCCCAGCGGGGGCAGACTCCCCGGCGCCGGTTCCTTCCGGGCCCGGTCGTTCGGCGAAGTATCATTTAGGAGATGATCAGCGCAAAGTTGGCCGAGATGCTCACGAAGCAGATCGGCAGCGAATTGACGGCCCACCAGCAGTACATGGCGATCTCGCTGTGGTTCCATCGGCAGAGCCTGGATCGCTGGGCGGCCCTGTTCCGGTCCCAGTCGCTGGAAGAGGCTCAGCACGCGAGCAAGATCATGCAGTTCCTGCTGGATGTGGATGTCGAGTTCGACCTTCCGGCGATCGCTCCGGCCTCCACCCGATTCGAGAACGCCATGGCGGCGGTGGAGGCGGCCCAGCGGAGCGAGGCTCGCGTCTCCGGCGAGTTCAAGGCGATGGCTCAGGCGGCGATCGCCGAAGGCGACACCACCGCCTTCCAGTTCCTGCAGTGGTTCATCGCCGAGCAGGTGGAAGAGGAGAGCAAGATGTCCAAGATCAAGGACCTGGTCGCCAGCGGCATCAACCTCTTCCAGGCCGAAGCCCTGCTGGACTCCTTCGACGAGGAGTGAGGCCCTCGGCCGGCACGGCCGGAAAGCCTGACGCAAAAAAACCCCGCCGTGAGATGAAATCGGCGGGGAATGAGTGCAATGGGTGTGTTGCGTTTTGTGCAGATGATGCTTTCTCGATGAAAAGCGTCTCCACCTATCAAGACGTGCCGAGACGGAGGCGGGTTCCCACAATTCAGCCGGCGAGCCTGGGTCGGCTGTGGAGAACCGAGATCGGGGTGGAAGAAGTGGTAGCGACGCGCGGACTCGAACCGCGGACCTAACGGGTATGAACCGTTCGCTCTAACCAGCTGAGCTACGTCGCCGTGACGATCAAAGATGATACTCCGGTCGCGGAACCGGTCAGAGGGACGGTCGGTCCCCGGACTTCCGGACTCTTTGACTCGGGCGCGAAGCCGTACCGCCCGGACCAAACGTCCAAACATTCAGGCGCTGAATCGCCTCTGCCTGTTGCGTTTTGTCTACCATTTGTGGAACACTTTGGCAGACGCAGGCGGAGGAGAGACGCAGGGCCGTCGGGTTGCAAGGCATGGCAGAAGGGAACAAGGACCGAGAAAGGGCGCTGGAATCGGCCCTGGCGGGGATCGAAAAGAGCTTCGGCAAGGGGGCGATCATGCGCCTGGGAGCGGCCGAGCGGGAAGCGGTGGACGCGATTTCTACCGGCAGTCTGGGCCTGGATGCCGCCCTGGGAATCGGCGGGCTGCCTCGCGGCCGAATCACCGAAATCTACGGGGCGGAATCCAGCGGCAAGACGACCCTAGCTCTGCACTGCGTCGCCGAGGCCCAGAAGGCCGGGGGCATGGCCCTCTTTGTGGATGCCGAGCACGCCCTGGACACGGACTACGCCCAGGCTCTGGGAGTGGACATCGACCGGCTCTACATCGCCCAGCCCAGCAACGGCGAGGAGGCCCTGGAGATCATGGATGCCATGGTCCGGAGCGGGGCGATGGACATCGTGGTCCTGGACTCGGTGGCGGCCCTGGTGCCCAAGGCGGAGATCGAAGGCGAGATGGGCGATTCCCATGTCGGCCTGCAGGCCCGCATGATGAGCCAGGCGCTCCGAAAGCTGGGCGGCAACATGAATCGAACCCGCACGGCGGCGATCTTCATCAACCAGCTTCGCGAGAAGATCGGGGTGATGTTCGGCAATCCGGAGACGACTCCCGGCGGCCGCGCCCTGAAGTTCTGGTCCTCGGTGCGCCTGGAGGTTCGCCGCGGCGAGATCATCAAGTCCGGAGTCGATTCGACCGGAGCCAAGACCAAGGTCAAGGTGGTGAAGAACAAGGTCGCACCGCCGTTCAAGACGACCGAGTTCGAGGTCGCATTCGGCCGCGGGATCGTGAAGTCGGCCGACATTCTCGACCTCGCCGTGGAAAAGGGCCTGGTGACGAAGGCCGGCTCCTTCTTCAGCTGCGGCGACACTCGGCTGGGTCAGGGGCGGGAGAACGCCAAGACCTTCCTGGAAGAGAATCCGGAGATGATGCTGGACCTTGAGTCCAAGCTCCGGCACATGCTGGGAATCAAGGGAGCCAAGGCGCCGCAGCCTGCGGAGTGAAGACGGCCCTTCAGCTGGGGGTCGACCTGCTGAAGCGGCGAGACCGTTCGTGCTACGAGGTGAGGGAGGCCCTTGAACGGGCGGGGCATCCGCCGGAAGAGATCGCCGCCGCCCTCGCCCGCCTCTCCGAGCGAGGCTATCTGAACGATGCACGACTGGCTGAATCCGAGGCAGAACGCCTGCGGGGGAAGGGCTGGGGACCGTTGCGGGTCGCGGCCGAAATGCAGAAGCGCGGTCTGCCTCCGGTCGAGTTCCAGGGCGATGAGGCCGAGGACGCCCGGCTGGCCCTGGAGGAGGCTGGGCGGATCTCTCAGGGTCCCGCTCGCGCCGCCCGTTGGCTGCTCTCGCGAGGGTTCAATCAAGAGGCCGTGGAGCGGGTCGTCAGCGAGCTGTTTCCCCTGGATTCCTTTGGATGATCGAATGGGCCGCCCTGATCGTCGCCGTCGCCTCGCTCGTCGTGTCGGCGCTCATTCTGCTTCAACTCCGCAAAGGGGAGGAGCCCATCCCTGGCCCTTCTCGATCTCCAGCCGAGGCATGGGAGGCGGCCGTCCTCTCCCACCGCCCCGGCCCGATCAGGAGCTGGACCTCCTGCCAGGTCCGGCTTTGGCACCCTGATCAGAAGGCCATGCTCATCGGGCGAGGCGGCGCGAATCACCGGGCCTTTGAGCATGCGACCGGCGTGGACCTGGTCATCGACGAGTCTCCTCAGTCGGTGACCCTCTCCAGCTTCGAGCCCCGCCGCCGAGAAGCCGCCCGGCTCGCCCTTTTGAACCTGCTGGCCGAGGGTCGGATCCATCCGGAATCCATCGAGAACGCGTGGCGGGAGGCGGAGGAGGCTCTGGCGAGGCATCTTGTCGAGGCAACCCGTGCCGACCTGGCCCAGCTTCGGGCCCCAACCCTGCCGGATGCGGTCATCGCCGCCCTCGCCGACTCACGGGTGACCCTCACCGAAGGAGGGCTGCTCTGGGATCGGCTTCGCGAGTGCTTCCTTCTGGCCCGATCCATGGCCGCCGAGCTTGGGGTCGAGGACCTCTCCCCAGCCGCCTTGATCTCCGGGCTGGGCCCGCTGCTTCCCGGTTCCGGACCGAGCCACCTTCGGCTGCTTGAGGCGGGTCTTCCGCCGAACATCTCTGAAGCCGCCGTCCGGCTGGCCCTCAACTCCGGTCCGACTCAGCCGGCCGACCAGCCGCTCTTTTGGGCTCGAGACGCCGTTCAGGATCGTCCGGGCGCCGATCGGACCGCCGGCCACCGTCGGCGGCGGGAGTTGGAAAGGCTGGAACGGTCGCTCCGGGAAATTCCCGGGGTCGGGCAGGCCCTTGTTTCCGAAGGCGGACGCCGGATCTGGCTCTGGTGCCCGCTGGGAGAGGCCGATCGCGTTCTGGGCCAGGCCCGCGAGGCGATCCGGTCGGTGCTCGAGCCCGAAACAGGTGCCAGAATCCACCTGATCGAAGAGGCCAGAAGGATCGAGGATGCCTGAGCAAGCGGAGACCTATTCCATTCTATTCCTGGGAGACGTGGTCGGTCGACCGGGGCGCCAGGCGGTGATGAAGCGTCTGCCGTCGCTCCAGGCGGAACATCGTCCCCTGTTCACCATCGTCAACGGCGAGAACGCGGCGTCCGGCGTCGGGATCACTTCAGACATCGCCCGGGACCTCCTTCGGTCTGGAGTCGATGCGATCACGCTTGGCAACCATTGGGCCCGCAAGCCGGACATCTTCTCCCTTCTCAACTCCGACGCGGCGATTGTTCGGCCGGCGAACCTTTCTTCGGGCCTCCCTGGCCGCGGATGGGTGGTCCTGGAGAAGGAGGGAGTGCGGCTCACGGTGTTGAACCTGATGGGCCGGGTCCACATGGACCCCTGCGACGATCCGTTCCGCTGGTTCAACGATCACGAGTCGGAATGGAAGGACGGCCATCTCTTGATCGACTTCCACGCCGAGGTGACGAGCGAGAAGGTGGCTTTGGGCTGGCACGTCGACGGTCGAGCAGCCGCCGTCATCGGGACCCACACGCATGTGGCGACCAACGACGCCAGGGTGCTGCCGGGCGGAACGGCGGTCTTGACTGATGTCGGGATGTGCGGCCCGCTGAATTCCATCCTCGGAATGAACAAAGATGTGATTCTTCGACGATTTTTGGGCGGACTGCCGGAAAGATTTGAAGTCGCAGAGGGACCGAGTGTAATCTCCGGGGCGGTCATCCGCGTCCAAACGTCTGTCGGACGGGCAACGGGGATCGAGGTCATCCGTCTGCAGGATGAGAGCTGACATGCACATGACAGGAAAGACGAAGGCAAAGGCGCTTGGACTGGTCGCCGCGACTCTCGCGGTGAGCGGGGCCTGGGCGGATGTGGACCTCTACAGCCCGACGCGAACCCTGGCGGACCAGGGCATCAAGGTGACGTCGTGGGGCAGCGGACTGATCGCGGAATCGGACGAGCTGGCTTTTGAGGGCACCGCTTCCATCCGGATCGCCTCTCGAAACTTCTTCCAGGGTGGAATTCTGAATTTCGCCCGCCCGGTGAACCTGACGGCCGAGTCTGCCGACCCGGCGAACCTCCTGATGTTCACCCTTTCCATTCCGGGCACTTCCACGACGATGGGCGGCGGATTCGGTCCCGGCGGACCGGGTGCAGGTGGCCTAGATCCCGGCGGCATGGGTCCGGGAGCGATGGGCCCCGGCACGATGGGTCCCGGCGGCCTCGGAGGTCCGTTCGGCCCGGGTGGTCCGGGCGGCGCCTTCGGTCCCCAGGGCGGAGAAGGCGGCGGTGCCGGCTCTTCGGTGGTCCAGCAGGGACCGCCCTCCGTCCGAATGATTCGGGTGATCCTCACCGACACCGACGGGGCAAAGGCCGAGGCCTTCCTTGATCTCACGTCTTCACTCGCGGACGCACGGGGCTGGCGCAAGGTCGGAATTCCGCTTGCCGCCTTCAGCGGTTGG
>JAKRSE010000165.1:21812-23265 GCA_022402505.1 Fimbriimonadaceae bacterium
AGTCGGGTGCGGTTTCCACGATCTCGCCTTCGACCACCTATGTCGGCGACCTCAAGATCCTGAAGGACGAGACGCCGATCTACGCAGAGCCGTCGGTTCGAGACCTGAACCTCGCCCTGGGCGACATGGTCACCCTGTCCTCGTTCGGGTTCGCGGGTGCGACTCCGCTCCTCTACCGATGGGACTTCGACGACTCTGACGGCATTCAGGTGGATGCCGAGGGTCAGACGATCGCCCACCGATTCCGTCGGCCGGGCCGCTTTAAGGTGACGGTCACCGTGGTGGACAGCTTCGGACTGAAGAAGCCCTTCACGACGACCATCAACGTTGAAGTGAATCCCTGACCTCGGGCGGCTGCTCGACCAAGGACCCTCGCCGGCACCACCGAGCGGGGGTCCGATCGTTATGGCTGTGTCAAACTGAAGAGCGGAGATGGTGGCTCGCGTCCTCACGGCGATCGCGCTGGTGGCAGTGGCGGTCTACTGCCTTGTCTCCCCTTCGATCCTCCCCCTGCTGGTCCTTGCGCTTGCAGTGGGCGGGCTCGCCCTGCGCGAGCTGGTTCGGATGGAATCGTGGGGCTGGCGTGAGGCGGGATTCGGAGCCCTTGGCCTTGCCGCGTCCGCAGCCTCGGTGATCTTCCCCCTGCCCTATGCCTGGGCCGGCCCGCTCCTGCTGTTCGTGCTGGGATCGGCTGCCGCCTTGGTCGCGCCGGAGTCGCTGGGCAGGTTCAAGCCCGCTCGGGGTTTCGCCTCGGCGTGGGTGGCGGCACCGCTCGCGAGCCTGGTGGCGGCCCATGGCTGGTCGGCTTATCCCGGCTCGGCCGAGCTCAGTCTGGTGTTCCTTGCGATCTGGTCGGCGGACACGGGGGCGCTTCTCTTCGGGCGAAAGTGGGGTCGGACTCCGATTCTGCCCGAGGTTTCGCCCAAGAAGACCTGGGAGGGGTGGCTGGGCGGCACAGCTCTTTCGGTGGTCCTGACACCGTTCTTCGCCGCTGCATTTGAGTTTTCGATTCTTGGCGCCGTTTTGCTCGCCGTGACCGCGTCAGTCCTCGGCTTGGCCGGCGACTTGATCGAGAGTCAGCTGAAGCGGCGGAGTGGGCGAAAGGACGCCGGGGGTCTGCTCCCGGGGCACGGCGGAGTTCTCGATCGGGTGGACTCGCTTCTGGCGGCAGCAATCCCTTGCCTCATGCTGATGCAGGCGGTCGATCCGGCGTTGTTTCACGTGAAACAGCTGCTCCCCTAAGCCTCACCTCCACCTGGGACCTGGCCGGTACCCTTCGGGATGCCTTCAAAACAAGACAGGAAGGCGATGGTCGAAATGGACACTGAACTGAGCACCCGCTACGACGCCTCCTCGCATGAGGCCCGACTCTATGCCGCCTGGGAGGAAGCCGGCCTGCTCGAGGCCGACCCCGACCCGGCCAAGCCGGTCTTCACGATCGCGATTCCGCCGC
>JAKRSE010000166.1:0-815 GCA_022402505.1 Fimbriimonadaceae bacterium
CACCGACCTGATCCGGGACGGGGACGGCACCTACCGGGTTCTGGAGGACAACTGCCGATGCCCGAGCGGGGTCAGCTACGTTCTGGAGAACCGCTCGCTGCTTCAGCGGACGATGCCGGAGCTCTTCGGACGGACTCCGGTGCGGCCTGTGCGCGACTACCCGGAACGGCTGCTGGAGACCCTCGGCTTCGTCTCTCCGGGGAGCATGGGCTTGGGAGCGGCGGTGGTGCTCACCCCGGGCCGCTTCAATTCAGCCTTCTTCGAGCATTCCTTCCTGGCCCGAGAGATGGGGATCCCCTTGGTCGAAGGCTCCGACCTGCTGGTCGAAGGCAACACGGTCTATGTCCGGACCACCGAGGGCCGGCGCAGGGTGGATGTGATCTATCGCCGGGTGGATGACGAGTTCCTGGACCCGCTCCAGTTCCGTCGCGACTCGATCCTCGGGGTCCCCGGCCTGGTCAATGCCTACCGGGCAGGCAACGTCGCCTTGGTGAACGCGCCGGGAGCGGGGGTGGCGGATGACAAGGCGGTTTATGCCTACATGCCTGCGGTGATCCGCTACTACCTGGGAGAGGAGCCGATCCTGGAACAGGTTCCGACCTTCACGGGCTTCCGGGACGACGACTTCGCCTACATGGTCGAAAACCTGGACAAGCTGGTCGTCAAGATGACGGGCGAGGCGGGCGGCTACGGGATGCTCATGGGGCCCATGGCGAGCCGAAAGGAGAGGGCCGACTACCTGGCGAAGATGCAGGCCCATCCTGAGGGCTTCATCGCCCAACCGCTGGTGGAGCTTTCCAGCCATCCGACGCCTC
>JAKRSE010000166.1:825-2638 GCA_022402505.1 Fimbriimonadaceae bacterium
CCGACGCATCTGCAGGAGAAGTTCGTGCCGCGGCGCGTCGACCTGCGGCCGTTCATCCTCTACGGCGATCGCCCCCGGGTCATGGCGGGCGGGCTGACCCGGGTCGCCCTGACCGAAGGAAGCTACGTCGTGAACTCCAGTCAGGGGGGCGGCAGCAAGGACACCTGGGTGCTGGAAGATCGGAGCCCGGAGGAGGATTCCTTCCTGCCATGATGCTGACGCGGGTGGCCGGCTGTCTCTACTGGCTCGGACGCTATCTGGAGCGGGCGGAAAACGTCGTCCGCCTGGCCTTGGTGGCGACCGAGCTGGCGCTTGAGCTGGAGGGGTTGGACGATGAGATGGTCCAGCAGGAGTGGGACACCGTTCAGGCGGCCCTGCCGGGCAGCAAGCCGTCGCCGGAGATGGTGCGAGCCGATATTGTGCAGCGCCTGCAACTCTGGGTCTTGGACGATCTCAACCCGATGTCGGTCGCCTATTCCACGGCGGCCGCTCGTGAGAATTCAAGGACCGTGGGCGAGGCTCTCACCCGAGAGGTCGTCCTCTCCTTGAACGAGGTCCACAGCCAGATCAACGCCATGAGCCGCCGGCCGGCGACCGACGCCAACCGCGCTCTCGCCCAGGCGACCGCCATCCATCAAAGCCTGATGACGACCCTCGGCGCGGTCGAGAACACCCTCAGCCGCGACGAGGGTTGGAACCACCTGAAGACGGGCGAGGCGATGGAGCGGACCCAGCGGGCCCTCTTCATCCTTCGGGCGAAGCTGGAGGGCCTCCACCTCCGCGACCGGGATCGGGATGCCGCCATCGCCCTCGCCGGGTGGCGGTCGCTGCTCAAGAGCGTGGCCTCGCTGGAAAACTTCCGCCAGAAGTTCGGCGCACGGCTGGAGCCGAAACGGATCGTCTCCTTCCTCATCTTCGATTCCCAGGCGCCCCGATCGGTCCACACCGGGGTTCGGCGCATGTCCAACTACCTGAACAACATGCCGGGGCGCGGTCCGGGGCTGGCCTCGGCGCGGCGCTCGGCGGGACGGCTCGCGGCGCGGCTCGACTTCGACGAAGACGCCATCATGGACCAGCCCAGCCTGATCCCCTTCCTGGAGGAGTGCCTGCTGCAGCTGACCGACATCCATGAATCCATGGGGAGGCCCAACCGGGAGTGAACGATGCTGCTGGGAATTGAACACCAGATCACCTTCAAATACGACGACTTCATCAGCGAGTCGTGGATGGAGCTCCGAATGGAGCCGAAGCACTCGATGGACCAGTCGGTCGGCAGCTTCTTTCTGGCGATCGGCCCTCCGGCCAAGGTCTTCCGCTACCAGGATTGGATGGGGAACACGGTCCACCACTTTTCGGTGGCGGACTTCCATGAAGAAGTCAAGGTTCTGGCCAAGTCCGTGGTGGAGACGCATCCTCGGGTCGTGCCCCTGGAGGAGCTTCGGTGCCATCCGGTGCCGCGATCGGAGGCGGGACCGTTGCTGGAATGGCTGAGGTTTGGCGGGCCGATCGTGCGCTCGGCGGCGCTGACCGAGCTGGCCTCGAAGGTGAAGGCCCCAGACGGAAGCATCGGCCACCTGGTCGCCGAGATTTCGGACATCGTTCGGGGGGCGCTGACCTACATGCCCGGCGTGACCACCTACAGCTCCACGACAGAAGATGCCCTCCGACTGGGCCGCGGGGTCTGCCAGGACTTCGCCCAGGTGATGATCGGCCTTCTGCGGCTGCTCGGGGTTCCGGCCCGCTACGTCAGCGGCTACCTGCATGTGGTCCGAGAGGGGCATGAAATCAGCGAGAGCCACGCCTGGCTGGAGGT
>JAKRSE010000167.1 GCA_022402505.1 Fimbriimonadaceae bacterium
GCCCTTCTCGGCCGATCCGCTCTCGATCTCCGTCCGGGTCCACGAGAACCGGGTGACCGGCGTGCCGATGGAACGAGGCGTCCTGAACGTCGACACCACAGCGAGCCGCGATGACGGCTTCGCCTGGCAGGCCACCGATCCGGTCGTGGTGAGCACGCCGAATGGACACCATGCCGTGTTCCTTCTCGGTCCGACCGCCACCCTCAACAACACACCGACAGCCGAACAGGCCGCCGGCACCGCGAATCGAAGGCGATTCCTCATCGCCCGCGTCTCGGGCCGCGCCCTCCCGGCGATCTTCACGCCGGGACGGAACGAGGCTCTGAGCCCGACCGTCGAGTTTGGCCGCTGGTACCCGAGCACTCTCTTCCGGAACATTCCGGTGCTGGATGCTGCCTCGGTCGCCAATCTGGCCCTTCCCACCCCGCCCGGCTGGACCGTGAACAACATCACGGCGGAATTCGGTCGACCTGCCTTTTCGGCCGACCCGTTCCTGACGCCTGCGCAGGCCCTGACTTCCCACGCGACCCAGAATCCGACGAACGTCCTGAGAATGGCGATTCCGATCCGGGCTGAGGCGAGGAGCGACTCCGGCGAAACCCGATGGGTCTACGGCGTCTACCTCTCGAGCGTCGTGCTGACCACCGGAAGCCCGATCACGATGGGGGTCACTCAGTCTCCGCTGGTGCTTCTCCCCGTCGGCGACCTCTTCGCTCCGATCACCGAGGCGGCCCTCGTGTCGCACGGCACTGGCAGCCAGAGAGTCATCGTCGCCCGGGAAGGTTCCGGCGGCTCCCGCCTGGAGGTCTTCCCGCTTCCTCAGACGGCCGCCGCCCGGGCCGCCGGACCCCTGGTCCTGGCCGACGGCGCCTTTGAGAACATGGGTTCGCCTTCGGTCATCGGCCGCTCCGCCGCCAACGGGACCCAGGTCTCGATGGAGGTCGGGTTCACCGCAAAGCGGAGGGGACGGGCGCATCATGAAGCGTTCCTCGGCCGGCTTCTGGCCGATCAGAGCTCCTTCGGCTTCGCCAACGACCGGACTCGCCAAGGCGACTTCGGCGTGCGGTTCGATGCCGTCAGCCGAGATCCCAGCGGATCCATCTACTGGGCGCCCGGAGCGGCCTGGCGAACGGCCTCGGCCGACCTGGATTCGGCCGGACTGAACCGGATCGACCTCTTCATGACCACTCCGGCCGGCACCGTTTCGATCCTGGAAGGGGAAGGCGCATTCGACTCACAGAGCCGGCTTCTGACCTACAACTCCACGGTCGGCGGACAGGTCACCTTCGACACCGCTCGCGGTTCGATCCGCCTGAGCAACCCGGCTCTTCCTCGGGGCGCCTCCCTGACCGTCCGCTACCGACCTCGGTATCTGGCCGTCGGCAGCGCGGCTGCGGCGAACTACCGTGGCATCTCCATGGTCTTCGACACCCGTGGCGACGCCTTCTGGAGCACGACCACAGGAAGCCTGGTGAACGGCGACCAGAGCCAGAGCCGGTTCTACTGGTTCAATGCCTTCGGGGCCCAGCTCCCGGTGACCACCGCCGCACCGGGCCAGGCGCGCCTCGACCGGTTCGTGCTGAGCCTGGATCGCACTTCGGGCGACGGAGCCCAGTCCACACGACCCTACCTGGCAAGTCTCCGCTTCGGAGTCCAGCTTCCTGGTGCGGTCGCCACCGTCCAGAATCCGACCGCCGCAACGTTCGGCCGGGTCACGACGAGCCAGCTGAGCATCAACTGGACATCGGGGCTCTCCGGGGCGATCCCGGCTGCGGACCAGGTTCCGGCAGCGGCGCGGTTCTACCAGGTGGATCCCTTCACGGGCCGAATCTACTTCCAGTCCGAAGCCGAAGGAAAGGTGGTTTCCGTCACCTTCACTCCGGTCACCGAAGACGGAACGATTCTCCCCGCGCAAAGGGTGGACCTGACCGTCGGACTCCTGCTGGAGAATCCGGAGTCGGCCGTCCCGCTCGCCTCCCCTGGGAACGACGGCCGGAGAAGCCTCTCGCTGGTCCGCTGGGCGACGAACGCCTCCAGCCGAGTCACCCCGCCGTGGACGGAAGGCGGCTACGGGTTCACCTGGCAGAGCACCAGAACCGGCCAGAGCCAGGTCTACTTCCAGGTCCTTTGGCCGAAGTGGTATCCGATTCCGCCGGTTCCGGACAGCCGCTGATCCCAGTCCTCTGATCGCCTTCGCCCCTCCCGGCCCTCAAGCCGGCGAGGGGCGTTGCTTTTTGTTGGAATCTGAAACCAAGACCCGGCCCAGCCGCGTCTTCTACCTTGGCTGAGTTGATTGGCCGTTGACAGCCCAGGGGGAACGGTGCTACCATGAACCGTGCCCAAGCTGGGCCAGGGCGCATGCTATGGAGAAAAAGCTGACGAGTGCTGTAGGCATTGACCTGGGCAGCAACAGCATCAAGGTCGCCGAAGTGAAGCTTCAAGGCCGAGACCCCGTGGTCACCGCCCTCGGAATCGCTCCGACTCCGGCGGGAGCTGTCGATCACATGGGCGTCATGGACACCAGTGCCCTGGTTCCGGTGATCAAGTCCCTTTGCGCCCAGGTCGGAGTTTCGTCTTCCGATGCCATCGTTTCGATTGCCGGGCAGGCTTCGGTCCTCGTCCGAACC
>JAKRSE010000168.1 GCA_022402505.1 Fimbriimonadaceae bacterium
ATCTCGTCGGCCTGAACGTAGAGCTCCGGCCCGCCGGAGGGATTTTCCAGGATCAGGATGTTGCCGATGGCGCCCTTCACGGTGCCGCGGACCTCCATGACCCGCTCACCGACGAAGGTCTCCAGGGCCGCCGCGCCGCTGGCCTGCTTGATTCCGAATTGGCCGCGGAGCTTCAGGTATTGGTCGAAAGTCTGAGCCGAGGCCGGACCCGCCAAGGCGAGGGCGGAGATGAGACCGAGAGACCAGGCGTGTCGCATCATGCGTTCTCCTTGCGTCCCATGCCTGGGATCCTGGCGGACAGATCGGGATTCGAACCCGAGAGGGGATAAGATTCCCCTACCCACTTAGCAGGCGGGCGCTTTCGACCACTCAGCCATCTGTCCGACTGTCGCATTCTACCATCTTCGGGCCGGGATGCTGAGTCTGGAGACGGAGACCCAGAAAGATGCCGGCCCGGCGGACTCCCAAAGGAGGCGCCGGGCCGAATCTTGAACCACCTCAGAGAGGCGGGCCTCAGGCCTTGCGGCGGCGGCGCCAGGCAGCCAGGGCCGCCGCACCGCCCAGCAGGGCGAGGGTTCCGGGCTCGGGGACCGGGGCGAAGGTGTCGACCGAGGCCACGGCTCCGTCGATGACGAAGGCGGTCTGGTCGGTCCAGTCGGGGGCGAAGGTCTTGGCCCAGAAGACGGTGCTCGTCGAGCCCGGGACCAGGGCGTTCGCGCCGAGTCGGTCGAAGTTGAAGCCGAGGGTGTCGGCATTGAACCGATCCGCAGAGGCCACGATGTTGCCGAACGATCCGGCCAGAGCCGTCGCGTCATGCTGGGCGACATCCGCACCGAATCCGGCCCAGCCGTTGGTGGTGAACCGACCCACGGTGCTGGTCGAAGTCGGAGCCGACTGGAGGAACCAAGCGAAGATCAGGGAGCCGTCGGTCGAACCCGTCTCACGGGCCACGATGGAAGTCAGGGTTCCGTCGATGGTCGTCGTGTCGTAGGAGGAGGCCTTGACCGCCAGAATGTCGAGGTTCGGAACCGGAACGACCGGAACGCCGGTGCCGCCGCCGACCGGAAGGGTGTCCTGGGCGAAGGCGCTGCCGACAAGGATCGAAGCCGCGCAGATGAGGGTGAATCGCTGAATGCTCATGAGGGTTGGTCCCACGGGGACGGACCCAATCGGCCCGCACCGATGATCAAGATAACATACCGGTCACGGGGGATCAACCCTGCGGGCCGAATTCCAGTAAGAAACCGGCATTATCACTTGGGGGCAGTCCGCTTTTGGGCCCGCCCCAGGCGAATCAGCCTCAGCGAAGGGCTTCCAGTTCCACGGTCTGCTGCATCCGGACCGTGATGCCGCGACGCGCGAGCTCAGCAAGAAACGCCGTCCCAGACATCGCCTTTTCGTAGCGGACGCACCCGTTCCCCACCCGGCTCGCCGCAACCTCCTGGGCCACGATCGACATGGAGAAGCCCGTCAACCGCTCCATGCTGGTGAAGCCCGTGGCTTCGTCCTGACGGTCGAACAGGTCGATCTGCATCCGGGCGGGTCGGCCGTCCTTCAGACCGATCCCCACTCCGCGAACGGCGCAGAGGTCCTTGTCCACGAACTTCGCCAGCTCGGGGCCGAAGACGGTGTTGAAGACGTCCTTCGGACGGACCTTGGCGTCCTTCACGGTCACCTCATCCTCTCGCCAGAAGCCGAAATCCTTGAAGATCCGCATCAGGGCGCAGTGACCGGGGAAGCGGATCGTCTTGTATTCGTAGTTCTGCACCGTTCCTTCGAATGTGAACGGAGCCGTGCTCGTCCCTCCGCTGGTGGTGAAGGCCTCCATCTCGCCCAGCTCGTCGATGTGGAGGGTCTCCAGCTCACTGAGCGTGTCCACCTTGATGACCTCGCCCTTGCGCAGCACCACCGCCTCATAGTCGTACTCGGTCACCAGGCCTTCCATGTTGAAGGTCAGCTTGTAGTTGAACGGCGGCTTGGGGTTCTGGGGAAGGACGCCGCAGTAGAGCCGGACCGTCTCGGTCTTGTCCAGGGTCTCGATCAGGGCGCAGCCGATGTTGTTCACAAGCCCGGGGGCCAGGCCGCAGTCCGGCACCACCGTGATCCCGGCATCTCGGGCCCGGTCGTCCAGCTCCAGGGTCTGCATCGTGATGTCGGTGTTCCCGCCGAGGTCCACCATGTCGGTGATCGTCTCGATGGCGGACTTGGCGACCATCGGGTGCATCCAGTAGGGCAGGCAGCTCAGAACGATGTCGGTCTGGCTCAGGAAGGCGTTCAGGCTCTTGGGGTCCAGGGCGTCCACATGCATCGGCGTGCAGACTTCGCGGCCGACCAGTCCATTGACCCGCGAGGCGCATTTGATCGCCTGCTGGTAGGAGGCGTCGCCAACGTAGATTTGGTCGGGATCGGCGAACTTGGCGAGGTCATAGGCAGCGGCGGTGCCCTGCATTCCCGAACCGAGGATCGCAAATGTGTTCTTCATGGCGGCGCTCAATCGGCCGGAGCATCGTCGGCCCGGCCGGAGGCGATTCTACCGACCCGGCCGACCGCGCCGGCGGGAAGGCATGCCCCTCCCGCCGGCGCCTCCGACCTCAGACTTCCACGAGCAGCGTGAT
>JAKRSE010000169.1 GCA_022402505.1 Fimbriimonadaceae bacterium
AGACGATGAGGGCCTGGCTCTTCATCCTCAGCGTCGTCCCGGCCTGGGGACTGGCCGAGAACCTCTCCGCCGGCGAGCCGCCGAGCGTGACGATGGTCCTCGGGATCATGTTCGTCGTCTCGATTCTGCCCGCCCTGGTGAACGTCATCGGCGAGCTCATCGCGGGGTCGGTCGCCTCGGCGCATCCGGCCGCGACCGCCCTCCGGCTGGCCCCTCTGGCTCAGATCTTCAGCGTGATCTTCCATCCCGCCAGCCGAGCCGCGTCCTGGCTGGCGGAACTGGTTGCCGGCCGATTCGGCACCAAGCCCAGCTTCACCGCCTCCTTCAGCATGGAGCAGCTGCGATCCATCCTGGCCGCCGGAAGGGAGACCGGCGACATCGAACCCGACCGAGAGGCCCTGATGGCCAACGCCATCGACTTCGGCGACCGGGTCGCGGAGCAGGTGATGACCCCCCGGGTCCGGCTGGAATCGATCCACCACTCGACCACGGTGGCGGAGACGGCCCGCATCATGAAGGAGACGGGCCACTCGCGGCTCCCGGTCTACGATTCCAACGACGACAACATCCTCCACATCGTCCACGCCAAGGACATCATGTCGGCCCTGATGAACGACATGGAGAACGAGCCCGTCTCGGTTCTTCCCCTGCGGGCGGCGACCTTCGTGCCGACCAGTCGGAAGCTTCGGCCGCTCCTGGACGAGATGAATCGGACCGGGGCGCAGATGGTCGTCGTGCATGACGAATTCGGCGGAACCGCCGGCATCGTGACCGTCGAGGACATTGTCGAAGAGGTGATGGGAGAGATCTGGGACGAGTACGACGCGGAAGAAGCGCCCGGATTCAATCTCGACGCCGGCGGCTGGAGCGTTCGCGGCGACATCGGCCTCGAGGAGGTGAATCGGCGCCTGGACCTCCACCTGTCCAGCGAGGACTTCGATTCCATCGGCGGCTACGTCTTCGGTCTCTTCGGGCGTCAGCCGGATGTCGGGGAATCGATCACGGAGGGCGACATCACCTTCATGGTCGCCGCCCGGGAACGCGGCCGGATCAGCCGGATCAAGATGACCTGGCCCGGAGCTGAAAACGTGGCCGGAGGCGTTGAGACCTGGAGCTCCGCCGATTTCGGGCAGGCAAAGGGCTCGGAATCCAAGGAATCGGCGACCCGGGCCTTGCAGGGCCGGGCAACGAGGCACCAGACTCTCGGTTGATGCAGACCCACGAGCTTTTTCCCGGCGGCCCGATCGTCAGCCGCATGGCCTATGGCTGCATGCGGATCGCCGGCACCTGGAACCCGGAAGAGATTGACGCGGAGAAACGGGCGAACGCCCACGCCGCGCTCAGAGCGGCCTACGAAGCAGGCTACGTCCTCTTCGACCACGCCGACATCTATTCTCAAGGCGGGTGCGAAACCCTCCACGGCGAACTCTTCGCCGAGTCGCCCGAACTTCGACGACAGACCACCATTGCGACGAAGTGCGGCATCCGATTTGCCGGAGACCCCGAGCCGACCAGCCCGCACCGCTACGACTTCACCAAGAACCACATCATCCGCTCCTGCGAGGAATCTCTGAAGCGGCTGCAGACCGAGTGGATCGACATCTATCAGCTTCACCGGCCGGACTACCTGATGGACCCGGACGAGGTCGGCGAGGCCTTCGAGAAGCTGGCCGATGCGGGCAAGGTCCGATGCTTCGGCGTCAGCAACTTTCCGCCCGACAAGGTGAGCGCCCTGCAGCGAAGCCTGCGGCACCCGCTGGCCGTGAACCAGGTCGAAATCCACCTGGGACGGCTGGACTGCTTCGAAGACGGGACCCTGAACCAGTGCCTGGAGAAGAACATTCTGCCGCTGGCCTGGAGCCCGCTCGGCGGAGGATGGCTGGGAGAAGGCGGGACCCCGCCGGAAGACAAGCCGCATCTGGTCGAACTTGTCGCCGAGATGGACAAGATCGCCGAAAGGGAAGAGGTCACCCGCACCGAGGTCGCCCTCGCCTGGCTGATGCAACATCCGGCCGGAATCGTGCCGATCGTCGGCTCGGCCAACCCCGAGCGGATCGCCCAGTCGGCCGTCGCCCCGGACATCCTGATCACCCGGGACGACTGGTACCGGCTCCTGGTCCTGGCCCGCGGCGCAGGCCTTCCCTGACGCCGCGGGCGGAGGCCCTGCTCAGAACCCGTAGTTGATCTGGATTCCCAGATTGCGGCTTCGGGCCGCGAGCAGGGTCAGGCCGAGATCGCCCAGCTGCCGGGTGAGAAGCAGATGGGTGTATTCGCCGTCGTTGATCCCCTGGAACGTGAGGCCGGGCGCAAGCTGCACATTCGCCCCGAACGGCACCGCGAGCCGATTGGTGAAGGTCGCATACTTCGCGCTGACAAAGGGGCTGACGGGTGTGCCCGGAATGCTTCGGCTGAAGGTGAGGAAGAACGCCTGCCCTCGAGGGATCGAAAGCCGGTCGCTCCCCATGCCGAAGACCACGGAAGGCAGCTCCCCTGCGGCCGGAGTGACGAACCAGGTGAACCGGGGCATCAGCAGGGTGTCGGCGTCCGAGGTCCGGAGGA
>JAKRSE010000170.1 GCA_022402505.1 Fimbriimonadaceae bacterium
GGAGGTCGTAGGGGCCGGGGACGACGGTCATCCACTTGGCGTTGACCCGCTTGGCGACTTCGACGGCGGCCTCCGCCTTCTTCTTGAGGTTGGCGCGGGTCTCCTCGCCGCCCAGGGCGTAGACCGGCCGGCCCCATTCGGCGTCGGCGACGAAGACGCCCATCGTCATGCCGAGCCGGGTCATCTCCCTGGCGACCCGTTCCTGATCGGCGACGCTGCGGCCCATCATGCCGTTGTCTTCCCAGGCGCGGAAGCCGGCATCGTGGGCGAACTTGAGCTGATCGACCAGATCGCCGCCGGCGCTGTCTTGGAACATGCCGAAATGGGGGGCGTACTTGAGCTTGAAAGGTTCCGCGGCCATGGTTCTGGTCTCCTCGGCTGCGGCGGCGGGAGCCAGGCCGAGGCCGGACATCGCGAGCGTTCCGGCAGCTGCGGCCTTCATCAGGTCCCGGCGCGTCATTGCGTCAGCCATGCCCTGCATTCTGGCCGAGTCTTGGCCTTGGATGCGACCGTCGGGGGTTCACGAGTTCGCCTTTGGCTCACGCGTTCACTCCCGACTGCCCCTCTCCCGGCGGGCCCATGGAGACGCGACGTCCGCCTGTCTTCCCGCAAGGTCAGCCGAGTGAACGCGTGAGCCGAAGGCGAACCCGTGAACCCGGCGGCGCGGGCGGGCGGGTTTGGGTCAATCTTCAGAAGCAATGCGATTTGGCGCCAACTACGTCCCCCGCGTCGGCTGGTGGCATGCCTGGATGGACTGGCGGCCGGAGGAGATTCGGCGCGACCTCGAGGCCCTGGCCGGTCTCGGCATGGACCACGTCCGCATCCACCTTCTCTGGCCGGTCTTCCAGCCGAACGAGAACCGGGTCAGCGCCCGGGCCTTGGACCATCTGGCCGAGCTGATGGACCTGGCGGACCAGGCAGGGCTCGACGTCTGGATCACGGTCCTGGACGGCTGGCTCAGCGGCTTCGCCTTCGTCCCCGCCTGGATGGAGAAGACCGCGACCCGCGAGAAGCTGAACATGTTCACGTCCCCGGAGGCGATCGCGGCGGAAGAGCGACTCTTCCGTGCCCTGGCCGACCGCATCCATGGCCACCCCAGGTTCAAAGGGTTCGATCTCGGGAACGAGCTGGGGGTCATGGCCCACTTCGGGCATCCACACTCCACCGCCGAGGCCGATTCCTGGTCGGGCCGGATGTTCGACCTGCTGGCCGAGATCAGCCCCGACCGCGACCATGTGAATGGCGTGGATCATTCCCATTGGTTCGGCGACTTCTCGTTTTCCCGTTCCGCTTTGGCGCAACAGGGGTCCATGACCGTGCTGCACTGCTGGAGCCTCTTCACCGGAGCCCTGGAGCGGGGCCGCCGCGAGACCGAGTGCCTGATCCCCTTCATGTCCGCCTGGGCCCGGGCTCACAATACCGACCCCGCCCGGCGGATTTGGGTTCAAGAGTTCGGATTCTCGCAGCAGTGGATGGAGACTCCCTGGATCGTGGAGGCCGGCCTGAGCCTGGAGGAGATCATGGCCGTCCAGGTCCGGGCCGCTCACGCCTCAGGGGCCTGGGGCATCACCGTCTGGTGCAGCCACGATCTGGAGCCCGACCTCCTCGGCTTCCATCCTCTGGAGTACGACCTGGGGCTGATCGACACCCACGGCCGGGTGAAGCCGGTCGGCCGGCGGGTGGCCGAGGAGGTCGCCCGGCTCCGAGACGTTCCCGCTCCTGCGTCCGAAGCGTCGGTTGAGGCCATTGCGGGCGAAGACACCTGGACCATCGCCGAACGTTGGATGGCCACCCCCCAAGGCCCCGCCATCCGACTGCGTGAGCCGAAGTCGAACTCGTGAATCCGGCCGGCGGCTCAGGCCGGGTCGCTGAGGACGACCCGCTGGGCGACCAGTCGGCCTTCCATCCGCCGGAAATAGACGCTGACGACCCGATCCTGCGGAAAGCCGTCGAGGGTTCCGTTCACCATGTCCACGTCGGTCGGAATCTGAATCCAGGCATAGGTCGGCCGGGTCTCCATGCTCCAGCCACCCGAAGGCTTCTGCCGCGCCACCAGAATTCCGCGGAGCATCCTCGACTCCGGATCCCAGACGCGGATGCAGAGATCGAACCGCTCCTGCCCTTCTTCCGGGAACCAGCTGACGTTCTGGATGACCCGGGTCGGGCGGCTCAGACGGACCGCTCCCAGCAGGCTCCGCAACGGGTTCAAGACTCCCCGACTGTCGTGGAGTTCAAAGTGGAGGTGGGGGCCGGTGGCGTTGCCGCTGTCGCCCAGATAGCCGATGAACTGCCCGGCCACGACCCGGTCGCCCGGTCGAAGGTTCGGGGCGAACATGAAGTCTCGTCCGCCCTGACCGTCGTTCGTCCCCGGCGTGTCGTCGTTCAGATGCGTCCCCAGGCATCGAATCCCGTCGTCGCTGTAGATCCAGAAGGACTCCACCTTCATGTTGATCCGCCCGCTGAACGGCGCGAGGATCGGGGTCATCTTTCGAGCGGGGATGTCCTGGCCCGTGTGCCGATACCGCCCGCGATGCTGGTTGAACGTATCGCGCCGCAGCCTTCCGCCGAGAACCGGGAAGACGATCTCGATCCGCGGGTTTCGGT
>JAKRSE010000171.1 GCA_022402505.1 Fimbriimonadaceae bacterium
CTCCGAACGGGCAACATCCCCGTCCGACTCATCGTCCAGGCGCAGCGAGCCACCGAGACGAGCATGATCACCGCCCGGCTGAAAGGCGCGACGGCCGAGCAGACCATGGCCGCCTGGGAAGAGCAGCAGGCCGAAGCCCTCCGCCGAAGGCAGGCCCAGGAAGCCGCCCGGCGACCTCAGACCCCCGCGCCGAGCCTCCAGGGCCCGGTCCGAGGGACCGCCACCAGCCGAAGCGCCGCCCGGGACACCCGCAGCGTGCAGGTCCTCAACGACCGCCTGCGGACCAGGAACCTCTCGCCGGAGGTCCAGGCGCTGATCCCGGTCTACGCCGACTTCATCCGGAAGCAGAACCGAAGGCTCACCGCCGCCAAGGCGAGGGACATCGCCGAGACCGTCCTGGAATTCAGCGTCTACTACGGCGTCGATGCCCGGCTGATCATGGCCCTCATCATCACCGAGAGCAACTTCAACCCGAACGCCGTGAGCCACGCGGGCGCCCGGGGGCTGGGCCAGCTGATGCCCGGCACGGCCCGAGAGCTCGGAGTGAGCAACAGCTTCAACACCGAGCAGAACCTGTACGGCACCGTGAAGCTCCTTCGGTCTCACCTGGACACCTACACCAACCGGACCGGGGACTCCTACCGGGGCCTGATGCTGGCTCTCGCCGCCTACAACGCCGGCCCGGGAGCGGTGCGGCGGCATGGCGGAGTTCCGCCCTTCCGGGAGACCCAGAACTACGTCCGCAAGGTGATCGCCACCTACAAGCGGCTCGCCGGCCTGGAATGACGGATCGAGACCGAATTGTGGCTCTCCTGGAGCGGCACCCCCTGGAGCAGGCGATGCCGACTCTGCTCTGTCCCCCGGCCGCGGACCCGGCACCCGAGCTTCTGACCCTCGCCCGCCAGGCGGAGTCCCCGGCGGTTCGGGCAGGCCTTCTCCTGCTGCTGGACATGAGGGACGAGTCCCATGCGGTCTGCCAGGATGATCCCACTTCGCTCGGCTCGGCCTGGCATGCGGTCGTCCACCGACGCGAAGGCGATTTCGACAATGCCCTCTACTGGGTGCGAATGTCCGGAGATGCCGCCTGGGCGGAGGGGCCCGATCCGCGCCGGTTGATCGCCGAATTCCGCCGAGCCGGATCGACGAACCCCGATACCCTGCTCGACCTTCAGCGGCAGGAGTGGGCCTGCTTGATGGACCGGTCCGGCGCTTCGTAGAATGAGGCGAGCGTCATGTCCGGCCGCACTCCCCTCGTCGACCCGGCCCGATTCCCGATCCTTGCCCGGGCGGTGAATGGACGGCGGCTGGTCTACCTGGACAACGCGGCGACCACCCAGAAGCCGGACTCGGTGATTGAGGCGACCGAAGCCTACTATTCCACCGAGAACGCCAACATCAATCGAAGCGCCCACGCCTTGAGCCACGCCAGCACCAGGCGGTACGAAGAGTCTCGGGCCCGCCTCGCCCTCCATCTCGGCGTGTCGGCAGAGGAGATCATCTTCACCAAGGGCTGCACCGAAGCGATCAACCTGGCCGCAAGATCCTGGGGCGACTCCGTCCTCCGGCCGGGAGACCGCGTTCTCCTGCCGGAGAACGAACACCACGCCAACATCGTGCCCTGGCAGATGGCGGCCGAACGGACGGGCGCCGTGGTGCAGCCGATTCCGATTCGGGACGACTGCCGGGTGGACCTGGACGCCCTGGCCCTCATGCTGGCCGAAGGCGGAGTCCGGCTGCTGGGCGTCAAGCAGATCTGCAACGCCACGGGGATCGTGAATCCGGTCGCGGAAATCGGCGAAATGGCCCGACGGCATGGAGCCCTGGTGCTCGTTGACGGAGCGCAGGGTTTGGCTCATCTGTCCGGGAGCCCGGCCGAACTGCCGATCGACTTCTACGCCATGTCCGGGCACAAGGCTTACGGGCCGATGGGGGTCGGGGCCCTCTGGGTGCGCGGCGAGGTTCTGGCCTCGATGCCGCCCTTCCTGGGAGGCGGCGACATGATCCGCCATGTCAGCTTCGAAAAGACGACCTTCGCCGACGGGCCGCAACGGTTCGAAGCGGGGACTCCGAACGTGGCCGGGGCCGCCGGGCTCGCCTGCGCCTTGGACTTTTTGGCGGAGTTGGAGCCGGGGAGCCTGGACGCTCACGAGGCTTCACTCCGCGAGGAGGCCGAAGAGGCGCTTCGCGGGATTCCGGGGATCACGATCATCGGCGCGGGATCGCCCAAGGCCGGGATCGTCAGCTTCGTGCTGGAGGGGGTCCATCCCCACGACCTGGCAACGATTCTTGATCGGCAGGGGGTGGCGGTTCGAACCGGCCACCACTGCTGCCAGCCGCTGATGCGGCGGCTGGGCCTCCCCGCTACGGTCCGAGCCTCATTTGCAGCCTACAATGGATCGGACGACATCGCCGTTTTGGCGGAGGCGGTCGAACGGGGCCGCCGGATCTTTGCCGATGCTTGACGACCTCTACCAAGACCTGATCCTGGACCACGGGAAGCGGCCGCGCAACTTTGGGCCGTTGCCCGGTTGCACGCACGAAGCCGAGGGCCTGAACCCCTTCTGCGGCGACCAGGTTCACGTCCGCCTGATCCTGAAAGGCGA
>JAKRSE010000172.1 GCA_022402505.1 Fimbriimonadaceae bacterium
TCTGCCGGAGGTTCGGCGATCGCCACATCTCGCCTGACGAGTGGCCGAGCGGGATGCTCCCTCCGTCCGCCGGAATCCTCGGCTCGGCGGGCCCGAGCGAGCCGACCTTGGCGATCAGCCGGATGGCCTCCGAGGCGAGGCGGGCCGACCGCTGGGACTCCCTGGAACGCGCCCTCGATCGTCTGGCGGCGGATCTGCTGGACCCGCTCTGGCGAAAGGCGCCCGAGACGGCGGTCAGGCTGACCATCCTGGCTCCGGGACCGGCGGGAGGGCTGGGCTGCTGCCTGGACAGTCGGAGTCCAGCCGCAGGATCGGCACCCTTTGACGAGCGGGTCTGGGACGACCCCAAGGTTCCCGCCTACACCCTGGCCGAGTCGGTCCAGCGGGCGACCCTTGGCGGCCCGGCCGGGTAGAACAGACCGATGCGATGGTGGTTCGGCGTTCTGGCGGCGACGGTCCTGGCCGGCACGGCCCAGGCGCAATGGACGGAAGCAGAGCAGGACGGCCTGGACCAGGCGCTGCTGATTTCGAATCTGCGCCGGTCTGACTTCAGCTTTCCGAGATCGCCGTTCGTGGCCTCGGCCCTCGAGTCCGTCATCACGTCGATCCAGCAGCCCTTCGACTCCGCCGGGAACCTCATGCGGCTCCATGCTTCCGGGGGCGAGGCTCCGGCCGACCTGGTTCAGCGGGCCTTGGTCGAAGGTCTGGGCGCCGAGCCGAGTCGCGAGGCGATGGCCGTGTCCGGCGCCGATCCCTCGGCTGAACGCCTGCCCGCCGGGCCGATCCGAGAGTCCGTCAGCCGCCTCGCCGCCGCGCTCACCCTCCACGATCAGGCGGTCCGGGATGCCCTCTCGGCTCTGACTCCGGCCGAGGTGCGCACTCTGGTCGAGGGCCTGCCGGTCTGGGCGGCGGCCGAACCGAAGGCGACATTCGAGTTCGTTCGGTCCGATCCCTCCCCACCGAAGGACCTTGCCGCTCTCGTCGCCCGGGTGAACCGTGCGGCGATCCTGAAGGCGGGGCACGCCCTCGCCAGGGTCGTCCAGGAGGAGGTGGCCCGGCTGAAGACCGCCCGAGAAGATCTGCCGACGGCCCTTCGGCTCCGGTTCGGACAGATGATCGTGGAGGTGGCCGGACGCGGTCCGAACCTCCACACCTCGACGGATGCCCGGCTGGTGATCGACCTGGGCGGCGACGACATCTACCAGGGCCGAGCCGGAGCGGGCATCGGGTACGGAGGAATCCTCATCGACCTGGGCGGTCGTGATCGGGTGGAGACCCGCGATCTGAGCGTCGGAGCCGGCCTGCTGGGAACGGGCATTGCCTGGTTCGCGGGCATCGACTCGGACAAGTTCGAGACCGGGAGCGCCTCCCTGGGCACCGGCTTCGCGGGCCTGGGCCTCTTCGTTCGCGAAGGCGGCGATGATTCCTACCGGAGCGGCGTCGTCAGTCAGGGCCACGGCCACCTGGGGGTCGGCATCTTCCTTGACATGAGCGGCGACGACGATTACTCGATCCCCCTCATGGGCCAGGGAGCGGGCCGAGTGGGCGGCATGGGCTGGCTCATCGACCGGGCCGGCCGAGACCGGTATCGAGCCGGCGGGCTGAGCGTCGCCGCACCGCTCTTCGCCCGGGCCACCCAGTCCTTCGCCCAGGGCTTTGGCATGGGAGACCGAGAGGATTCCGGCGGCCGGGCGGGCGGAATCGGGCTGCTCACCGACCTGGGAGGCGACGACATCTACCAGGCAGGAACCTATGCCCAGGCCGCCTCCTACTGGCTCGCGCTCGGTTCGCTTTATGATGCCGAGGGCGACGACCAGTATTCAGCCCACCACTACGCGCAGTCCTCGGCCATGCACATTTGCGGTGCCTATCTCTTCGATCTTGCCGGCGACGACTTCTATGCGATCCGGGTCGGGGCGGGGCATGCGATCGGCCACGACTACGGCACGGCCCTGCTCTTCGACCGGTCGGGCGACGACAGCTACTCCTCTCGGGATTCGAACCCGGGAGTTGCGACCGCCAACGGAGCGGCCGTCTTCTTTGATGCCGCTGGCGTGGATCGCTACGGCGGGCCCAGCGGACTGGGACGGCCCTCACGCGGGGTCGGGAGCCTCGCCCTTTTCATTGACGCGGCCGGCGCCGACCTCTACCGGACCGGACTGGCGGACGGCCTCGCGGCGGTGAGGCCGGGCGGCGGCAGCGCCTGGGACCAGGCCGATCCGCCGCCGGCGGCAGCTTCGGCTCCCGCTCAGGCGGTCTGGCCCGAGGTCGGCAGCGAGCCGGATCCGGGGCCGGAAGCCCTCGCCGATCTTTATCGAAAGGCGACCCAATGGGGCGTCGGGACGGCCGAGGCCGAGGTCCAGGCGAGCCTGCGCCGGCTGTCCGCCATCGGCATGCCCGCCTGGCAGTGGATGCTGGACTCACGGCTGGCGGGGGCCGACCGGCTGCAGCTTCGCGCCTTCTATGCCCTCGCTCCCCGCCTGGGCGGACCGGGCGAGGCGGCCTTGATTCAGAAGCTGGCCTCGCCGAATCCGCTCGAGGTTCAGAACGCGATCCGGGTCGCTTCCGAGGCCCGACTCGCCTCGCTCGCCCCGCTTCTTC
>JAKRSE010000018.1 GCA_022402505.1 Fimbriimonadaceae bacterium
CTCTTCGACACCTTCAAATGGGCGGTCGAATCGAGTCTGGCGATGATCAGCGGCCCCCACCACGCCGAGAGCCGCGCCAAGGCCGAGGAGCTGTTGACCGCCGCCTGCGAAGCCGCTCGCCTGGACGGAAGCATGAACCTCGCCGAGTGGTACGAGGCCCTGCTTCCGATCTTCCACCGCCACGTCGCCGGACCGGAGGTGGAAGTGGAGACGACGGCGACGACCCGGCTCCTGGCCTTCCATCCGGAATCCGCCCGCCTGCCCCGATTCCGGCTGCTCGACCACTTCCTGAACCCCCGGACCCGGGCAGTCGCCGAAGAGGCCTACAACGAGTCGGTGCGCGGCTCGGAGATCTACACGTTGGACCGCTTCGGCGTGGGCGCTCTGCCGTTCGACGTTCTGATCCCGGGCGTCGGTCGCGGAACGCTGCGGCTGGGAACCCGGGGCGGGGTCATCATGACTCCGGAGCCTCAGGGGTTCCGGTTCAAGAAGGCTCCCGAATCGGCCGAAGAGCTGGCCGCGATCCTGGAGCGGAGGTTCGGCAAAGGCGTCGTGCTCATCGGCAAGGCCCTCACGCTGCTGGGAATGCTGGCCGCCGAGCACGTCTTCGTCTTTCATGAAGGCGCGAGCGGCTATGCGTGGCGGTCTCGACAGATGCACCGACGGATGGCCGTGCAGGGCCTGGACTTGCGGCTCCACCCGATCCTTCGCATCCGGCACCGGACCTGGACGGCCTTGGCGGACTGTTGCGCCTGGATCGCCCTGCCCGAACCCTTCCGGCGCCCCTTCGGTACGGGCGAACTCTCCGCCCCCAGCTTCGCCCGCCGGAGGGTCGAGGTGGCGGAAACGGAGTCCGAGCTCATCGCCGATCTGTCCCGCGTGAATCGGCCGAAGGATTTGGTCGCCCTGCTGCAGTCGCGCCTCGGCGGCCACTGGTCCTGCCTCAGCAGCGAATACGACAACCTGCAGATTCGATTCGACACCATGAACCTGCAGCTCGATGTGATCCGCCGGGAGAAGCGTCGGGTCCTCGAGCGGATCCGGGAGCGGCGGGCGGAGGTGGACCGGCTCCACCACGAGCTCGGGCGGCAGTGGCGGGCCGAGATCTTCGAGGTGGAGAAGCCCTCGGCCGAGGCTCTCGCCCGGCGCGAGGAGATCAAGCAGGCGATCCACGAAGCCCGTGTCGAGATCGATGTCGCCTGGGATCAGTGGCGGGGGCTCCAGGCGGAGCAGGACGGCCTGGTGGGCGGCGAAGACATCCGGGAGGCGAGGCGGAGGCGGCGGGCGATCGCTCTGGAAGCCGAACTGACCCGCGCCCGGCTCGTGCGCGAGGCGATCATCAGCTCGCAGGGACTGGACCTGGCGGAACGGCGGCCCAGCGCCTGGTGGTTCCCCATGATCTGCCCGGCGGGCACCTGGTTCGAGGCCGCCTTCCGGCGCGCCGAATTCAGGCTGGAACCGCTGCTCTGACCGGGGGGTCCCAGGCGGTCCCAGAGGCGGATCCCCGCGGGGTCGCCCCATCTGTCTAGACTGCGGGCGATCATGTCGATCCCGATTGCAGTGCAGCTCTATTCCGTGCGCAACGAATGCGCCGCCGACTTCATGGGAGC
This sequence comes from Fimbriimonadaceae bacterium, assembly GCA_022402505.1. Lineage (GTDB taxonomy): Bacteria > Armatimonadota > Fimbriimonadia > Fimbriimonadales > Fimbriimonadaceae > JAKRSE01. The sequence goes on from JAKRSE010000018.1 coordinate 1,611, forward strand.
CCTGGGCGAGGTCGCCGAGATGGGCTATGCCGGAGTCGAGTTCGCCGGAACCCATGGGTTCACCGCCGCCCAGATCGCGGCCCGCCTGAAGGAGCTGGGCCTGAAGGCCGAAGGCGCCCACGTCGGCATCGCCGAGTTCGAGCCCGAGAAGCTTCAGGCCACCCTCGACTTCTACGGCGAGATCGAGTGTCCCTGGCTGATCATCCCCTGGATGCCCGAGGAGATGCGCAACAGCCCCGAGGCCTGCGCCGAGACCGCCAAGAAGCTGACCGAGCTCTCGGCGACCCTCATCGCCAAGGGCTTCAAGACCGGCTTCCACGCCCACGACGGCGACATGAAGCCGCTTGCCGGCGGAAAGTCGGCCTGGGATCTGCTGGCTGAAGGGACTCCGAAGGAGTTCATGATGCAGTACGACACCGCCAACGGCATGCACGGCGGCGCCGACCCGGTTCAGCCGATCCTGGATCACCCTGGCCGCTCGCAGTCGCTCCACCTGAAGGAGTACCACGCCGAGAACGGGTTCAAGAACCTGCGCGGCATCGGCGAGGGCAGCATCCCGTGGGCCAAGGTCTTCGAGGCGGCCGAGTCGGTCGGCGGCACCGAGTGGTACGTCGTCGAGCATGAGTCGGACAGCGACATCACGGCGATGCAGTCCATCGACCTCTGCCTGAAGAACCTTCGGGCGATGGGAAAGTGATCTGATGCCCCAGGCGGAGGCTCTCGTCCTGACCGGCCCGATGGCGGCCGAGCTCCAGACGGTCCAGGCCCCTGATCCCGGCCCCGGCGACGTGCTGGTGCGGGTCGAAGCCTCCGCCTGCTCTCCCGGCACCGAAGGCCGGGTCGCTCGGGGCATCCAGGAGCCCGGCCAGACGTTTCCGGTCGTTCCCGGATACGCCGGGGTCGGAACCGTGATCGCCGCCGGCGCGGGGGCCGAGGAGTGGATCGGCCGCCGCGTCTGCAGCGGCGGAAGTCCGGGCCTCTCGGTCCGCTCGCTCTGGGGCGGCCACTCGTCGCTGAGCTGCCGGGACACGGACGGCCTGACCGAGGTCCCCGCCGGGCTCGATTCCGGCCATGCTGCGCTCTGCAAGATGGCCGCGATCGCTCACCGAGGGGTGATGGAATCCGAGATCCAGCCGGGCGAGAAGGTCCTTGTCGTCGGCCTGGGGATCATCGGTCGGTTCTCCGCTCAGCTTCATCACGCCCTCGGGGCGGAGGTCCACGGAGTGGACCTGGATGAGGCCCGCGTCGCCGGACTCAGGAGCGTCGGGGTGCCCGCGACCCGGGTGGCGAGCCTGGCCGATGCCCGGTCAATCTTCGGCGACGAGGTGGATGTGGTCGTGGATGCCACCGGAGCCGCCGCGATCACCGATCAGGTGATCCAGCTCGCCCGGAACGTCCCGTGGGGGGACACCGAGGAACGAGGCAGCCGGCTGTTGGTTCAGGGCAGTTATCCGGAGGACATGAGCTTCAACTACCAGGAGGCTTTTCTGAAGGAGCTTCGGCTCGTGCTTCCGCGCGATCAGCGGCCCTCCGACCTCCGGGCCTGCCTGGCTCTGGCGGCGGAAGGACGGCTGAACCTGGCGGGCTTGGCTCCGGATTGCACTCCGGCCGATGCCCCGGCGAAGTTCCTGGAGCTGGTCCAGCCGGGGGCGACGAGTCTCTCGGCGGTCATCCGCTGGGCCTGAGGCCGTCGCCCGGCCCCGGACTCCGTAGGCAACGTCGTGCCCCAAAAGGTCTTCGAGACGGTGATTCCCTGTTCGCCGGAAGAGCTGTTCGACTTCCATTCCAGCGTGGAGGCTCTGACGAAGCTCACCCCGTCGGACGCTCGGGTCGAGATCGTCGGTCCCGACACCGCGGTGCGCAACGGGGCCCTCCACGAGCTGAAGATCGTCAAGTTCGGCCTGCCGATGATCTGGCGGGCGAGGATCACCGAGGTCGAGCGGCCGCACGGCTTCCGCGACACGGCGGAGAAGTCCCCCTTCGCCTCCTGGACCCACCGGCACGACTTCCTGCCTCATCCGGAAGGGGCCCTGCTGCGCGACACGGTGGAGTACCGGCTGCCGTTCGGCCCGCTGGGGGCAGTCGTGGATCGGCTGGTGGTCGGGCACGACATCGACCGGATGTTCGTCCATCGCCACCAGGTCACCCTGGACGCCTTTTCTCCGGCCCCGGTGGCGCGGTAGCATCGCCGGGATGTCCACCATCGTCGCCACCTGGCCGATGCCCGGTCGGGTCGCCGTCG
>JAKRSE010000173.1 GCA_022402505.1 Fimbriimonadaceae bacterium
ATGTTCTCCAGCCCGGGCTCCGATCCGATCTGGCGCACCACGACCCTTCCGTCCCCCCCGCCCGAGACGATCCGGTCTCCGGAGACGAAGACGGACCAGACCCTATCTCCCCCGTGGTCGGAGTACTCGCGTTCGATGTTCTCCAGCCCGGGCTCCGATCCGATCTGGCGCACCACGACCCTTCCGTCCCTTCCGCCCGAGACGATCCGGTCTCCGGAGACGAAGAAGGACTGGACCTCGCTTCCCCGGTGGTCGGAGTACTCGCTTTCGATGTTCTCCGGCCCGGGCTCCGAGCCGAGCTGGCGCACCACGACCCTTCCGTCAATTCCGGCCGAGACGATCCGGCCTTCGGAAACGAAGACGGACCGGACCCGTCTTTCGCCGTGGTCGGAGTACTCCTGCTCGATGTTCTCCGGCCCGGGCTCCGATCCGATCTGGCGCACCACGACCCTTCCGTCACTTCCGCCCGAGACGATCCGGTCTCCGGAGACGAAGACGGACCCGACCCCCCTTCCCCCGTGGTCGGAGTATCGGGCCGTCGACCCCGCCTCCCGATCCCAGAGAGTCACTCCCGAAGTATCCGCCACTGCCAGCCACCGTCCGTCCTCCGAACCGTGGATCGCCGTCACCCTGCCTTCGGCCATCAGGACCTCGATCTTCTCTTCATCCCGGTTCAGCCATTTGAACCGGAGCTTGCCGTGCTTCTCGCCCCATTCCCGAATTCGGGGGAAGCGGCTTTCGGAGGCCATGATTTCGGCCCAGAGCTCGGGAGAGCGGCGGATGCGGTCGCCGTCGCGGAGGAGGAACCAGTTCATCTCCTCCGCCGCCCCGCCCAGCCGCGCCGCCCGCCGCGAATCCCGGGCCAGGGCAGCGGCGTCGGACTTCATCGCGGCGCAGACGTGCTTCTCGTCTTCGAACAGTGCCTGGATGGCCGCCTTCAGGTCGTCATCCGACCAGGTGCCGAGGCGATTCACGCTTCCGGCCTCCGATCCAGCTCATCCAGCAGATGGGCCCGGGCGTGTCGGAGTCGATACCCCTTCGCCGCCTGGCCGGGCTCCGAAACCCACGCCAAGAACCGGTCCATCAGGTCGGGAGTCAGAAGCAGGGAGGCGCGAAAGGCATCGGCCAGGCGCGGGTGGGTGAAGCCGTAGCGGTTCTCCCGCCCGGCCTGGATCCTCTGCCACCACCGGCTGACGACGGGACCTGCCGATCCGGGGTCGGTCTCCGCCCCGAGAATCTCGTCCAGGTCGCCCGCCGAAATCGGCTCTTTGACGATGGAGAGGACGGCCAACACTTGCAGCAATCGCCGGCTTGTCTGTGCCTCCTCCAGCCGTTCGATCTGGCCGGCCACGTACTTCGCCAGCACCGCTTCGGTTCCGCCCGGTACATCAAGTTCGTCCAGCAGGCGATTCTGTTCTTCAGGCTTGGCATCCGCAAGCGACTGCATCACGTAGTACAGCAACAGTGGCAGGCCTTGAGTCCGTTCGGCGAGCCGGCCGGCGTGGGGCCGAAGAGCGGCCAGTTCACCGTCCCCCGCCAGTTCCATCCACTCAGCCACACCGCCCTCGTCAAGGTGGGGGAGAGTCACCGGATCAAGCCCCTCCCGCCAAGGCCGCAGCCAGCCTGGCAGGCTCGCCGCGTCGGCCCGAGCCGTCGCCAGCAGCTTTGCCCCGGGCGGCAGCTGCAGAAATGGCCGCATCTGTTCGTTGTTCCACCAAACATCGGCGGCTTCGTCCAGACCGTCCAACACGATCAGAATCCGCCGCGAGCCTGCGGCCAATTCGTTGAGCCGATTCGTCAGGGCTTCACCCAGGACGTCTTCCGAATTGGGAACCTGGAACGGCCTTTCCACTCGCAGATGGAGGCCCGCCTGCGAGACCAGGTTCTGCAGGGCGGTGATCCGCGACGAAGCCCCACCAGAATCGGGGCGGAAGAACTGGTGCAGGACGATCCAGCCCAGCGATTCAGCCCGGAGGACCGTCTCGGCCGCCACCGCCGATTTCCCCATGCCTCCTTCGGCGATCACCAGCCGTCGGGGCCGACCGGCGGAGTTGAGCCAGGCCATGATCTCCGCTTCCAGCCAGGCGTCGCGACCAAAGAACCGTGAGGAAAACTCCTCGATCAGCCGCCTCTGCCCGCTGCGGATCGTGTCGAGATGGGAAGTGAGGTTCTCTGGGCTGCCCGCGGCGATCAGGTCTTGAGTCTTCTTGTGAAGCTCCTCGTTCCGCGCGAATCCGGCGGCGACGGCCTCCTGAAGTTTCGGAAATCCCTCAGTCACCCGCTTCAGCTCCATCGGGTCGGGGATGAGTCGCTGGAGAAGGCGGCCGAGGTCGTCGAACCTGCGATCTTGGTTCAGCCGCAGAGCCTCGACCTGTCGGATCAGAGCTTCGGTGTCCTCCTCCAAGCCTTCCAGCCGGTCATCGACTCGGCTGAAGACGTCCCCCAGAAGGTCGGAAACGGCCTCCTTTTCCGGTGTTACACTGATCCCGAGCTGCTCGGCTTCCCGGCGAATCCCCGATTCCAGCGACGCCCCGTTGTCCTCCAGGTACCGGAGCCGGACCTCATCGCGCTTCTCCTCCTTGGC
>JAKRSE010000174.1 GCA_022402505.1 Fimbriimonadaceae bacterium
CTTCGCAAGCAGCCGACGTCATTCAAAGGCGGAGAGGACTTTATCTTCACCATCGAAGTCACTCCTACTGAAGGGTTCATCCTTGGGCCGACTCCGAAGTACACGCCTTTCTCTGTTCCTCTGCGCGCTGAGCTGTACACCCCGAAGCCGCCCGCGGACCCGAAAGACAAGAAGGCCGCTGCTGCCTATGCCCAGGAAAAGGCAGCAACCATTACGGCGCTCTTAATCAACTGGGATCAGAAGGCCTTGCCACCTCCCGTCGCAGTCACCGTGGCAGGGGAAAAGTCGAAAGGCTACCCTGCCACGATACAGCTCAAGTTCAAAGGATCGTTCAGCAAGCTCAAGGCGGGCGAAAAGTTGACCGGCAAGTTCGGGGTCGCGATCATGGGCCAGTCGGGGAATAAGAATGAGAAGCCCATGACTCTGCCTCCGGGCTTCCGTGTCGAGTCGGCGATGATCACGGTCACAGGCTGAGGGGCCCTTGTCGGTCTCGGGCGGTCGGCGTCTGCTCAAGACCGAGAACCTGAGACCACCCAGAGTGGTCTGACCTCCGGTCAGAGAGGTCAGACCTGGAAGCTCCCTCAGGGCATCCGGATTTCTTCGCCGGTCTGCGGAGCCAGGATGTCGCGGACGACCAGGGGGTCTTCCGGCGGCGTCCCGGCTCCGGCTCCCAGATAGGCCTGGCTGATCGGGCCATAGAAGACGGCGACGGCGAAGACGGCGATGGCGCAGGCCACCAGGCTGAACTTCAGCCCGCCCGTCATCGGCGCCTGGCTGACGGAAGGCGTGGTCCCTTCATCCTGCACAAAGCAGGCTCGGATGATGCCCAGGTAGTAGGCGGCGCTCATCGCCGAGGTGACCGCGAGGATGAGGCCGAGCCAGAGCAGGTCGGTCTGGAGGGTCGCCAGGAAGATGAGCGCCTTGGCGACGAATCCGCCGGTCGGGGGGATGCCGATCTGGCTGGCGATGAAGATGATGAGGAGGGCGGCGGCGAGGGGCTGTCTCTTCCATAGGCCGTAGAAGTCCTCCATGCGGCTGCCATCCTTCCCGTCCCTGGCCGTCAGGGTCAGCACCGCGAAGGTTCCCAGCACCATGACCGCGTAGGCGGTGAGGAAGAAGAGCACGACGTTCAGCATCTCCGGCGTCGGCATGGCCAGATAGGCGAGCAGGGCGACGAGGATGTAGCCCGCATTGGCCACGCTGGAGTAGCCGAGGACTCGCTTCACGTCCTTCTGGACCAGGGCGGCCGCGTTGCCGACGATCATCGTGGCGGCGGCGACGAAGGCCAGCACCGGAACGAAGACCTGAGCGACCGGGGCGGGCATGCCGTCCAGCAGGCGGATCATCATGCCGACGGCGGCCGTCTTGCTGGCGGCAGCCATGAAGGCGGTGACGTTGGTGGGAGCGCCCTGGTAGACGTCCGGCGTCCACTGATGGAAGGGCACCAGAGCGAGCTTGAAGCCCGCACCGACCAGCATCAGAGCCATGCCGAAGATGAGCAGGGTCTGGAGTTCGGGCCGCGTGTCCAGGGTCAGCGAGCCGATCCGAGCCAGGTCCACCGAGCCGGTGGCACCATAGGCGAAGGCGATTCCCATCAGCAGGAAGGCCGAAGCGAAGGCTCCCAGGAGGAAGTACTTCATCGAGCTCTCCTCCGATCTTGCCTCCTGCCGGGCCATTCCCGCCATGATGTAGAGGGCGATGGAGAGGATTTCCAGGCCGATGAAGATCATCAGCAGGTTCGTGGTGGAGGCCATGATCATGCCTCCGCCGGTGGACCAGAGGGCCAGGGGATAGAACTCGCCCCAGGCGATCTTCCGCCGCCTCAGATAGTCCTCGCTGAACAGGAAGACGACGAAGCAGATGACGACGAGGAGAAGCTGAAGGACCAGCGCCGTCTGGTCGCGCTCGACCATGCCGCTGAAGGTGTTGCCCGGGCCCATGCCGAACTGGGCCAGGATGGAGACGGCGGTGAGGACCAGGCCGGCCAGGGAGACGCCGATGATGAGGTCGTTGTTCCGCTTGGGCTGCAGGATCTCGACCATCAGGGCGGCCAGACCCGTCAGCATGATGAGCAGGACGGGCGAGATCATCAGCCAGTCGATGCTGGGGAGGACGGGGATCGGCATCACCCCGTCGGCGGGTGTCAGGAGCATGTTCATGGCGTGGCGGCCTCCAGCCAGGGGGCGGCGGTGGAATGGTGGTCGACCAGGTAGATGTCGGCCTCCGGATGGGCGCCGGCGACCGCTCCGCCTCGGGCCTGCTTCATGGCCGAGGGGGTGATGCCGGTGGCGACCATGTCCCAGGCGAACGCATGGGCCGGGAGGTCGATGACGAAATCGAGATAGGGCTCTTCCTTGCCCCGAACCCAGAGCAGGTTGAAGGCGGCGTCCTGGCAGTCGGTGAGAATCTCGCGATCCACTTCCAGGAAGTGGCCGCCGTACTGCATGGGAGTGGAGGAGGCGGGATTCGCTCCGGCCAGAACGTAGCAGACTCCGTCGGCCCGGGCGGAGAGGGCGGCGTCGATGT
>JAKRSE010000175.1 GCA_022402505.1 Fimbriimonadaceae bacterium
GATGGTGAAGATAAAGTCCTCTCCGCCTTTGAATGACGTCGGCTGCTTGCGAAGTGGACGATACGACGCGTCCGTATAGACGATGGGGCCGAAGGACAGATTTCCCACGACCGTCTTCGCGGGCGCACGTTGAGCCTCAACCCAGGCGGCGGAGGCCAAGACGGTCGTCCCGACAACCAAGAGAGCGGCGATCTTCAGAGTTCCTGACATTGCGCTCATCTTCCTCTATACTTCTCGCTAAAGTCAACTTTTTCTGCCCAGATATGTTTGGATGCCGAATCGGCCGCTCTCAGGGAGCCAGCCAGGCGATGCGATCGTCGGTGATCTTGGTCGAACCCTCGCTCAGGTCGCGGTCCGGCAAGGCGAGTTTTCCTTCCGGGGGATTCGGGCCGCTTCGGACGTGTGCCTTGAAGCCGTTTCCTTCCACTGATCCGCGATAGCTCTTCAGCGTCCGGCCCTCCTGAACAATCTCCACGACGAAGGGGCCGGCTCCCAGCTTCGAGGCGATTTCGGACGCGCCCAGGAAGGAGCGGTCTGGCAGCCGAAGGTTGTCGGAGCGGTAGACCCACATGTTCTTCGAGGGGTACTTGTCGGTCCCTTCGGCGATGACCTTGCCCCCGCGCTTGAAGACCGCCTTGAACGGCTTGTCCGACGCAGAGAGCTCCACGCCGGCCGCCCACCAGTCGAACCGAACCCGGGCGGAGGCGTTGCCGCCGGGAATCCAGCGCATTTGGCCGTGGTCATGCCATGGACCCATCACCGTCCACTGGTCGCCGCTCCGACCGAGCTGGAAGTCGAATCCGCCTGCCGGCTGACCATTGACTCGGACTTCGATTCGACGCAAGCCGGGGGCCGTCCCGAGCGGGATCTGACGGCTCTTCAACTGGACCGAGGCCATGTTTTCCGCCCGAAAGATGCGGTTGCCCTCCACTTCGCCGAGAGTTGTTTCCCCGGACTTCACCACGACCTGAACCTGAAAGTCCCCGGCCGGAGCATTGTTGACCGAGACATGGCTCAACATCCAGCGAGGTTCAGGATCGGCCAGAAAGAATCGGTTGCGCAAGAGGCTGCCCAGCTCCACGACCGGAGCCGGCGCCATTGCTGCGAGAATCAGACCCAAAAGCATCCGGCGATTCTACTTCCCAGCTCAGTTCTCAAGACCAGAAAGAATCTTCCTGGCTTCGGCGGCTCGGCCGGCTCGAAAGGCCTCTCTCGCCCGGTCGAGGAGCAGCCCGCTCCGGCCCGCCTTTCGGAGCCGATAGATGGCGAGCGGCAGGTCAAGGTCCTTGGCCGTGTACCGGAACCCGGGGTCCAGCCGACGACGGGCCTCCTGGGTGGCGATCAGGTCGCGCATGCCGTATTCCAGGCTCGGTTCGATCTGGGTTCCCTCCTGCCAATCGTTCCAGGTCGCCACCTGAATCGCATCCGGCTTGGAGGCAATCGCCTCCGCCAGGGTCCGGCGATAGGTGGCTCCATCGGCGTCGGGCAGATCCAGATGTCCCTTCTGGCCTCCCTCCTCGTACCAATCGTGGAACCGAGGGAAGGCGCAGGCGATCCGGATGCCCCAGTCGGCCGAGCGTTTCGGAAAGTCCCAGGTGAACTCCATTCCCTGACTGGGCACGGGCCAGTCCATCCCGCCCTCCGCGTCGGGAGTCCGCCGGTGCAGCGTGATGAGCCGGAAGCCCCCCGCCGCCGACTTCATCGCCGACCACTCCGGTTCGCCGAACGCCTGGGGACCGAAGACGGCGACCGCCGGCCGACCCTCAATCCGCCACCAGTTCGGCCGCTTCAGCCAGTCCTTTGCCAGAAACTCACCGGTCTCCCGCGCGATCCGCACTCCCTGATCGGCTCCGACCAGGCCATGATCCCGAGCGTTCTTGAAGGTCTGATCCTCATAGACCACCCCGATTGTAAGCCCGGCCCGACCCGCTTCGTCGAAGAGGGCCTTGGTCCGCTCGTGGATCATCGGATAGTCGAAATGCGGTTGGGTTCCGTACCAGTCGGCCAGCAGGCCATCGAATCCCGCCGCCTTCATCCAGCTGATCTGGAGCTCGATGACGTGGGGATCGAGCGAGTCGTAGGCCCCGATGAGCGGGCGGTGGTGAGCCGCCACCCGCCCCGCCTTCTCCAGCTCAGCCCGGGAGCGGTTCATCTTCCAGTGGTATCCCCAGTCATCCTTCATGACTTCGAACCAGGGCATGACGTGGATGAGCAGCGGCGGCCTTGAGGGCTCCATCGCGGCGGTGAGCAGCAGCCCGGCAAGCATCTTTGGCTCCCTGACCCATTATGCGCCTACCCTGAGAACGGCCGGCCGGCGACGTAGAATGGAGTCGTGCCGATCGTCCAGTACGACACCCCCTTCCGGCTGAATCCCGACTTCACGCCGAAGGGCGATCAGCCGACCGCGATCCGCTCGCTGGTCGACGGGATCGAGAGCGGGTTCCGCTACCAGACCCTCCTGGGCGCCACCGGCACGGGCAAGACCTTCACGATGGCGGCGACCATTGCCGAACTCCAGCGGCCCGCTCTGGTCATCGCCCACAACAAGACCCTGGCCGCCCAGCTCTGCCAGGAGTTC
>JAKRSE010000176.1:0-906 GCA_022402505.1 Fimbriimonadaceae bacterium
GACACCTCGATCCGCTGCTCATGGACCCACAAGGCCTCGACTTCCGGTTCTCACCGTCCAGCCCTCTCTACTCCCAGCGGTCAAGATGGCCTCAGATCCGAATCTCGGACCGGGAAAGAGCGGCGATGGCGGAGTTCACTGCCTGGTCCGGCTACACCCCGGACCGTTGGCTGCCGCTCCCGCCCCCTTGAGGGCCGGGATTGTGGCAGACTCAGAAGCAGAATGAGCCTCTGGTTTGTGACCGGCAGTCAGCATCTCTACGGACCGGAAACGCTTCGGCAGGTGGCCGAGAACTCGGCCCAGATCGCGGCCGCGCTGGGCGGGGCCCTGCGGCGCGAGATCGTCTTCAAGCCCGTCTTGACCGATCCCGACGGGGTCCGGAGGCTCTGCCTGGAGGCCGACGCCGACGACTCCTGCGCCGGCCTGATCCTGTGGATGCACACCTTCAGCCCGGCGAAGATGTGGATCAACGGCCTCAAGGGTCTGCGGACTCCGGTCTGCCACCTCCACACCCAGTTCAACCGCGACCTGCCCTGGGGGTCCATCGACATGGACTTCATGAACCTGAACCAGGCCGCGCACGGCGACCGAGAGGCGGCTCACCTCCATGCCCGGCTCGGACTCAAGCGGACCATCGTGATCGGTCACTGGTCGGACGGGCGGGTGCTGGAGGAACTGAATGCCTGGGGCTCCATCGCCGAGGCCTGGTCCGATCTCCAGACGACCAAGATCGCCCGGTTCGGCGACAACATGCGCCAGGTCTCGGTGACCGACGGCGACAAGGTCGAGGCCGAGCGGGTGTTCGGCTTCTCGACGAACGGCTATGGAATCGGGGATCTGGCGGCGGTCATGGCCGAAGCCGCCGACTCCGACGTGGACGCCCTCTGCCGCGAGTACGACGAGCAC
>JAKRSE010000176.1:916-22048 GCA_022402505.1 Fimbriimonadaceae bacterium
GCCTGCGACGGTTTCTGGCGGAAGGCGGGTTCGGCGGATTCACCACGACCTTCGAGGACCTGCACGGGCTCAACCAGCTTCCCGGCCTCGCCTGTCAGCGGCTGATGGCGGACGGCTTCGGCTTCGGCGCGGAAGGGGATTGGAAGACGGCGGCTCTGGTCCGCTTCACCAAACGGGCGGGTCGGGGAGGATCGATGGGCTCCTCCTTCATGGAGGACTACACCTATCACCTGTCGCCCGGCGGGGAGCAGGTGCTGGGAGCCCACATGCTGGAGGTCTGTCCGACCATCGCCTCGGCCCGGCCCCGCCTGGAGATCCATCCGCTGGGAATCGGAGGCAAGGCGGACCCGGTTCGCCTCGTCTTCGACGGTCGCCCCGGCCGATTCGTCAATGCCAGTCTGGTCGATCTGGGAACCAGATTCCGGCTGATCGTGAATACGGTCGAAGCTCTGGAGGTTCCGAAGATGCCGAATCTCCCCGTCGCCCGAGCCCTCTGGAAGGTCGAGCCGAGCTTCCCGGTCGGAGTCGCCGGGTGGCTCCTCGCGGGCGGCGCCCACCACACGGTCTACACCGGCGACGTCTCCGTCGAGATGTTCCGCATCTTCGCCGAACTCGCCGGGATCGAGTGCGTCGTGATCGACAACTCCTCCACCCTGGAAGGACTCAAGAACGAGCTTCGCTGGAACAGCCTGGCCTTCTGACCGTCAGCGGCCGGCCGGCTTGAGCAGTCCGAGCCGGTAGGGGAGGAGAAGGTACTCCATGCCGTTGCTGGACTTCACCCGGCCCTGGAAGAGAAGCTGCAGGTTGTTCGGGTCGATGGTCATCGTCTGGTCGAAGCCTTCTCGGATCAGCTCGCCATGGCTGATGTCCTCGGTCCAGGGCTCGACTCCCGGGGCGAAGCGGACGTTGGCCACGCCCGCGAAAGGCTTCTCCCAGGTGTCGGCCAGCGGGGTCCACTTTCCGTCCAGCCGCTCGGCGGTCCAGCTCCGGTAGTAGCGGATGCCCGTCGGCCCGATCGCCTCGATGATCGTCAGGTAGCCGCCGTCCTTCATCCGGTAGTGGGCGCTCCCCTCGAACAGGTGGAACCGATTCTCTTCTGAGAGGACGATCACCGGCGGAGACATGCCGTTGGGAAAGTCGGCCAGAGCGGTTCGACTGCGGTAGAGCTTCCCGTCGTCTCCGGTGAAGAAGAGGTAGGCGTGGGTCTCGTCGCAGATGATGAAGTAGTCCAGCCAGAGATCGGGCGCACCGGCCGGCTTTTCGGCAAAGAAGCTCTTGGGGGCCGACCAGGAGCTTGGGTCTGAGATCGTCTTGGTCGTGCTGAACTGCGGATGCTGAGACTGGTAGATGAGGTACCAGAGCCCGTGAGGTTCGAACCAGAAGACCTGGGGGGCGCAGTGGTAGCCGCGGAGCCCGGGGTTCGCCTCATCCATGAATCGCGGTTCCGCCTTGGCCGCCCCCTCCCAGGTGGGGAAGTTCATGTAGACCATCTGCCAGCCGGAGGAGCGGGCGACGGTGGCGAAGAGATGCCAGAGTCCCTCGTGCCGGACCACGGTCGGATCCTTGATCGCCACGACCGGCCGCCGGGGGTCTTTGGGAGGCGGCACCACTTCGGCCCCCGCGACCCAGGTGAGGTTTTCCAGCGGCTTGGTCCGAGGGAAGCCGGCCTTGCGGAAGGACTCCAGGACCCGGTGGAAGGCGGGCTTCGGGGCCAGACTGCGGTCGAAGAGGAGCGGGTGGTTCGTGCGACCGCGCACGGGGAAGTTGTTCAGCCAGGTGTGGGCGTCGCTCGCCCCCCAGAAGGTGATCCGGGTGATCTGCGGGCGGGCCAGGGCGAAGTCGAAGAACTCGCCGTAGAATTCGGCCAGACGCTTCTGCTGTTCGTCGGGGAGGCCGTTGACGTAGGGGTTCAGTCCCTCGCGCTCGGCAGCGGTGACATCCGCGCCGCCGGAGCCGCGGCGGGGCAGGGGATCGACGTCCAGCTCGGTGATGACGACCTTGAAGCCCTCGTCGATGTAGGCTTGGATCCCTCGCTTCACCTCGTCCATGGAGGTCGAAGTCATGTAATGGCCCTGGATCCCCACGGCATCGAGCCGGACGCCGGCGTCGCGGAGGCTCTTGACCAGTGCCAGCCCCGACGGACGCTTGTAGTCAAGCTCGATGTTGTAGTCGTTGTAGTAGAGTTCCGCCTCCGGGTCGGCTTGAGCGGCGAACTCGAAGGCCTTGACGAGATAGTCGTCTCCGATGGCTCGCCGAGCCGGGGTGTCGCGGAGACCGCCGGAGTCGGCGACCGCCTCGTTCACGACGTCCCATCCCTTCACCCGGCCCTTGTAGCGGCCCATGACGGTGAAGATGTGGTCGCGCATGTTCTTCAGAGCGACCTCTCGCGGCAGGGGCTTGCCCTCGGCATCCTGGAACAGGAATCCCGGCGCCTGGGCATGCCAGACAAGCGTATGTCCGATCACCTCCATGCCGTGCTCCTCGGCGAAGGCCATGAAGCGGTCGGCCGCGGTGAAGTCATATTCGCCGGGCGCCCGGAGCATGGACGAGGGCTTCATCTCGTTCTCAGCGGTCAGCGAGTTGAACTGGGAAACGACATGTTCCCGGTAGCGGGGATCGTCCAGGTTGTGCGCCGCGATCGCCACGCCCAGGCTGAAGCCCGGCCCGGCGGCCTGGCGGAGGGTCTTCGGTTCCGGCTGTGAATCGGCGAAGGCGGCCAAGGGAATCAGCCCCACCGCCGCGGTCAACAGGAGGGAAATCATCGTCATCACTTCCTCGTGATCGTCTTGCCGCACATGGGACAAAACGTATTGGCAGTCTACTCCCTTGGACAGGCTCCATGACCGCTTTCCTGATCATCGCGACTGCGATGCGGTGACCGGCGGCCTGGATCGGACGTCAAGAAAGAGGAGCAGATGGAAGACCGCAGGATGGTTCGAGGGTTGCCGCCCGAGGCTGCTTCGCATCGGGTGGAACACGCGTCTGCCACCCGCGAAGGCAGCGTGGTGACGTTCCGCTTCTGCTCCAGCCGCTGCGATCCAGAGCCCAAGGGCGCCGAGGCGTCCGAAGGCCCGGAAATGGTCTCAGACGTCATCGTCTCCATGGATGTGAGTCTGGCTGAAGCCCTCCGGGCCTCACTCGCCAAGACGCTTGCTGGAAATGCCGGGCAAGAGGAGACAACCGTTTCTCTTCCTGCAGATCAGACTGACCGGGCCATTGAGATCATCGCGAACAACTCGAAGATGATCGGCCAAAGAGAAGACGGCCGGTTCCGAACCCCTGGTGGAAGGAGGCTCGAGTATGGTGAACACCGAGGAATGTACAGGATTCCGGCCGACTTTGACGACCCGGTGGACCCTCTCTTTGAGGTGCTTGAGTCGCCTTGACTGATTCCGTACAGGGCTCGGACGGCTCCGGTCCGCCCTGCCTGCTCGACACCTCGGTCTATCTGAAGTATGTTCTGGGAGAATCCCTGCCGGAGCGGCTGCTCGAGAGGATCGGCGGTGCGGGGGTGCATCTTGTCAGCTGGGCCACCGTCTGGGAAATGGCGGTGAAGACGAGAATCGGCAAGTTGAGTGAGGTGGCTCTCGTCCACCTGCACCAGGCGGTCCAGGCACAGAAAGTTCAGCTCTTGGACCTCGACCAAGAGACGGTCGAAGCCTATCTCCGGCTGACCCAGATCTCCGATCACCGGGACCCGTTCGACCTGATGATCCTGGCGACGGCAAAGCGCTACGATCTCCCGGTCATCACCACGGATCAGCGGTTCGCCGAGTACGAGGGAATCACTGTCGTGCTCTGATCTTCTTCGCCGATTCCAGGACCCGGAAGAAGGCCGGCTTCGGCTGGAAGCTCCGGTCGAAGAGGAGCGGGTGGTTGGTGCGGCTTCGCACCGGGAAGTAGTTCAGCCAGGAGTCGCCGTCGGTCAGGCCCCAGAAGGTGACGCGGGTGATCTTGGGCTGGGTCACGAAGTAGTCGAACAGACGGCCGTAGCGGTCGGCCAGCTCGGCCTGCACGGCGGCCGGAAGTCCGTTCCGGTAGGGATCCATGCCCTCTCTCTCTTCGGCCGTCACGTCCGCCCCGCCCGCGCCGCGACGAGGCAGGGGGTCGATGTCCAGCTCGGTGATCATCACTTCGAAGCCATCGTCGATGTAGGCCTGGATGCCACGCTGAACCTCCTCGATCGAAGTTCCGAGGAGGTAATGACCCTGGATTCCCACCGCATCCAGCCGGACCCCGGCGGCCCGCAGGTCTCGGACCAGCTTCAGCCCCGACTCCCGCTTGTAGTCCAGGTCGATGTTGTAGTCGTTGTAGTAGAGCTCGGCCTCCGGGTCGGCTTCGGCGGCGAAGCGGAAGGCCTTCTCGACGTAGTCGGGGCCGATCGCCTTGAGGGCCGGAGTCTCGCGGAGCCCGCCTGAATCAGCCACCGCCTCGTTCACCACGTCCCAGCCCTTGATTCGCCCCCGGTACCGCCCGACCACGGTCATGATGTGGTCCCGCATGTTCCGCAGGGCGGTTTCGCGGGGGAGCGGTCGGCCGGCTTCGTCCTCGAAGAGGAAGGCTCGGGATTGAGAATGCCAGACGAGGGTGTGGCCGATGATCTCCAGCCCGTGCTTTTCGGCAAAATCGACGAAGCGGTCCGCATCGCGGAAGTCGTACCGCCCCGGCGCCACCAGCAGGGAGGCGGGCTTCATCTCGTTGCCGGGGGTGATCACATTGAACTGGGAAGTGATCAGCGCGACCGACGCCGGATCGCTCAGCTGAGAGGCGGTCAGGGCCGTTCCGATCAGAAACCGGTCCTTGAACGCCTCGCGCAGAACCGTTGCCGGAGCCGATTCGGCCTCGGTCGTCACCGAGAGAGCCAGGGCAAAGGTAAGGGGCAGCATGGCTTCGATCCCCCGGCCGTGGGCGGGCCGGGCCGACTGAGAGCATACATCAAGCCCGCGGCTTCAGGTTGGCGGCCTTCCATTCGGCAAGCTCGGCGCGGCGCTTCACTCCGAGGTCTTCCAGGAACTGCTCCATTCCGGGCCGCAGTTCGCGCATGTGCTCGATCAGCACTTCGACGATCTGGTGGTCGCGCCACCACTTCTTGTCGCTGGGGACGATGTGCCACGGCGCCCATTCGGTCGAGCAGCGCGAAAGGGCCTCTTCGTAGACGTCCTGATATTCGTCCCAGTGCTCCCTCTCGCGCCAGTCGGCGGCGGCGAGCTTCCAGCTGGCTCGAGGGTTCTCTTCCCGCCGAAGAAGCCTCTTCTCCTGCTCCTCCTTGCTGATGTGCAGAAAGAACTTGAGGATGATGACGCCGTTCTCGGTGAGCATCCTTTCGAAGTCGTTGATCTGTCGGTACCGAAGCTCGATGTCCTTGGCCGGGGCCAGTTCGTGGACCTTCACGACGAGGACGTCTTCGTAGTGGGACCGGTTGAAGATGACGATCTCCCCTCGGGCCGGCGCCTCCTTGTGGATCCTCCACAGGTAGTCGTGGGCAAGCTCGGTGGCGGTGGGGACCTTGAAGCAGACCGCCCGCCCGGTGAGGATGTTGCCCATCCCGAAGATCCGTCGGCAGGCTCCGTCCTTCCCGGCCGCATCCATCCCTTGAACGTTGATCAGGAGCCCTTTGACGGCGGCGAAGGCGAAGAGGTCTTCCAGTTCATCGAACTCCACCTGCCATTCTTTGAGCAGCTTTGCGGAGACGTCTTTGTCCGCATCGTCGGGGGGCAGGGTGGAGACCTTCTTCAGGTCCACTTTTTGGCCGGGCTTGATCTTGACGAGTCGGCTCATTCGGTTCCGTGTCCAGACGGTACCCTGCCCCGAGCCGGATGAACGCTCGGGCCGACTCCGAATCCTTGACCCATGCCCGGGCGTGGCGGTTCTACTCGCCTCTGGCCCTCAGCTGGCTGTGCATGGCGGCCGAGGCGCCGATCTGCATGGCGATCATCGGTCGTTCGCCCAATTCCGAGGTGAATGCGGCCGCTTTTCTGCTCGTCATGGCGGTGGCGATCTTCATCGAGTCTCCGGTCATCGACCTGCTCAGCACAGGCACGGCCCTGGGGCGGGATCGGCGGGGTCTGGCGGCGGTCCGCCGCTTCACCCTGCTGCTCATGGCTGTGGTGACGGCGGTTCATGCCGCGGTCGTCTGGACCCCCCTCTACGATCTGGTCGTGCGGGGGTTGATGGGTCAGCCGAGCGCGGTGGCCGATGCCGCCCTCTGGCCGCTCCGCATCCTGACCCTCTGGAGCGCATTCATCGGCTGGCGGCGGTTCCTGCAGGGGGTCATGATCGCCCAGGGGCAGACCCGGGCTGTTTCCGTGGGGACTCTGGCGCGGGTGGCGACCATCGGCGGTGTCGGCTGGGCCCTCCATGTCGCCTGGCCGGACCAGGGGCTCAAGGCGGCGGCGACCGCCCTGCTGGCTTCGGTGGTCGTCGAAAGCCTCCTCATCACCTGGCTGGCTCGGCCCAGCCTGGCGATGCTGCCGGCCGAGGGCGAAGCCGACCCGGCTCATCTGACGCTCGGAGCCCTCCTCGGATTCCATCTTCCCCTGACGGCGGCGACGGCGGTGATGCTGCTCGGGCAGCCGCTGGTGAGCCGCAGCCTGGCAGCCAGCGAGGCTCCGATCCAGAACGCCGCCGCCTGGCAGCTCTCCATGTCCCTGCTGTGGCTCTTCCGGACCGCCACCTTCGCCCTGCCCGAAGTCGTGATCACCCTGGCCAGGAACCGCGAGTCGGAGCGTCAGATGCGGACCTTCTCGCTGGCGGTGGGAGCGGCGCTCACCGGCCTCCTGCTGGCGGCGATCGCGACCGGGGCGGACCGATGGTGGCTGGTGACCGTTCTCGGCGCGCCGGAGAGCCTGGTCGGCCCGGCCCGGCTCGCCCTTCTCCTCAACGCCATCAAGCCGCTGCTGGACGCCGCGATGTGCTACAGCCGGGGCATCCTGACGGCCCGGCGAAAGACCAAGGTTCGCCTCACGGCGATCGGAGTCGGGATGGCGGTTCCCCTGGCCGGGTTGGCGGGCGGCGGTTCGGCGAAGGTTCCGGGCATCTGGCTCGTCTCGGGCGCCTTCCTGGCCGCCCAGTTGGCCGAGCTTTGGGTTCTGGCCGCCGGGGCGCGAAAGTCGACATTTCTTTCTTTTGCGGCCGAGGGCCCGCCGGGCGGACCCGGCGATCTTGAACCTCCCGGCCCTCGCATGTCAGAGTAAGGACGTGATGACCGGAGCCGTCCTCAGCAACCCGACCTCCCGTTCGCTCAGCCTGGCCCAGGAGGCGGCGATGGTCGGCGCCGGAGCCGCCGTGACCGCGGTGGCCGCGCAGGTGACCATCCCCTGGCAGCCCGTTCCGTTCACCCTCCAGACCCTCGCCGTGCTCGTGTGCGGCGCGGTCCTCGGTTCTCGGCGAGGGGCCCTCTCCCAGCTCGCCTACCTGGCCGCCGGAGCCGCCGGACTGCCGATCTTCGCCGAATTCAAGGCCGGCCCCGCCGTCCTCTTCGGACCCACGGCCGGCTACCTGCTGGCCTTCATCGCCGCTGCCTGGCTGGTCGGATTCCTGAACGAAAAGGGCTGGGGCCGATCCCTCGGACTCTCGCTCGCCGCAATGGCTCTCGGCAATCTCGTGATCCTGGGGGTCGGCGGATTGGTGCTGGCGGCCATGATCGGGCCGTCGGCCGCCTGGACCATGGGCATTGCCCCCTTCCTGGTCGGCGACGTCCTGAAGATCGCCCTCGCCGCCGGCTGCATCCCCGGAACCTGGGCTCTGCTGGACCGTCGACAGAGCTGAGTCTCAGGCAGTCGTACCCGACGATTTGGTTACGCCCCTGGGGGTCCTCATTCTCCGCCGGCAGGCGTGACTTCGACGAGGAGGTCGCCCTCGGCTTTTTGGTGTCCGGGCTTCGCCTCGACCCGAGCGACGACGCCATCGAACGGGGCGGTGAGGGTCTGCTGCATCTTCATCGCCTCCATCACCACCAGACGCGCACCCTTCGCGACCGAATCCCCGACCGCACAGGCGACCTCGATCACCACGCCGGGGAGGGGGGCCAGGAGAGCGCCGGCAGCGGGTTCTGCTCCCGCAGATCGGGCGCGGCGGACCTTCTGCACCTGCCACGTCACACCCTCGGCCGAGACCCAGGTGGTCTCCCCGATCCGAACCGCCGCCGCCTCGACTCGGCGGCCGTCCACGGTGAAGCGAACCAGCGGGCCGTCGTGTTCCATCGGGAGGTCCAGGCGGTCGGGAAACTCCTGCTCCCGGCCGTTCACCAGGAGCTTCATTGCCTGGTCCTTCTCCGCCGGTGTTCTCGGGCCGCCTGGATGAAGGCCGCAAACAGCTTGGCCGTGGCCGGGTCGTCGCTCCGTTCCGGGTGCCATTGGACGCCGATCATCCAGGGCCGGCCTTCGGACTCCAGGCCTTCGATGGTTCCATCCGGGTGCCGGGCCACGACGCGGAGGCCGGGAGCCGGTCGGGCGACGGCCTGGTGGTGCCAGCTCTTTCCGGCGGCGCGACCCTCCACGATTCGGCCCAAGCGGCTCTCCGGCTCGATCTGATACTCCTGCCAGGCGTCTCCACGGTGCCGGTCGTCGCCCAGAACGTCGGGCAGGTGCTGATGCAGCGTCCCGCCCTCGAACACGTTCAGAATCTGGCAGCCATAGCAGATGCCGAGGATGGGAAGCTCGGGCGGGATCGCCTGGTAGATCTCCTGCTCCAGCCGGATTCGGTCGGGGTTCTCCAGGCCGGCTTCCGGATGGGTCGGCTCGCCGAAAAGCTCTCCCGGCAGGTCGTCCCCGCCTGGGATCAGCCAGCCGTCCAGGATCGGGGCGATGGCTGCCGCATCGGTTCCGGGCGGAATCAGGACGGTCGCCCCGCCCGCCTCCCGAATGCGATCCACATAGTCGCGGCGAAGGTGGTACCGGACCGGACCCCATTCGCCCTCGCCCGTCATGGTCGTCATCGTGATGCCGATGATCGGCCGATCAGATTCGGTCACCGGTTCACCAGCTCGCGGATTCGCTGAACGTTGTCCCGGATCTCGTTGAGGAAGAGGGCTCCCCCGACTCCGTTGACGATCCGGTGGTCGATGGTGATGCCGATGTTGGTGCATCGGGTGGGCTTGGGGCCCTCCGAGTCCGGATCGGCGAATCCCCAGTAGGTTTCGCCCAGGAAGAGAGTGGCGACGGCGGGTGGGACGACGACGGCCATCGCCTCCCGAATCCCGTGGCCCGCCATGTTGGTGAGGCTCAAGGTGACGCGCTGATCGGCTTGATCCTCGCCGTTTCGGGCGCGCTGGATGGCGTCCCGGAGTCGAGCGGCGAACGTCCACCAATCCAGCGTGTCGGCTTCGTGCACGACCGCGACGACCAGCTCGTCATCCGGAAGGGAGACGGCGACGCCGAGATGGAGATGATCGAAGGTCCGAACCGTGTCCTCGCCGACAAGGGTGCTCCGGAAGATCGGGTGGTTCTTCGCCGCCTGGGCCACTGCGAAGGCGAAGTAGGTGAAGGCGCTCGGGCGATTGTCGCTCCCGGTGGCCGCCTGGGCCGCTCGGGCCGACTCGATCCCGGACCAGTCGGCGGTGACGTTCATCATCCCGGGGACGACCAGCTTCGTGCCTCGGACCAGACGCGAGGAGAGGATCCGCTGTCGCTGCGGCAGCGGGGCATCGGAGAAGCCCTGCCCGACCGGGGCGGCCGTGCGAGACTCCATCCAGGCATCCACATCGGCCGGAAGCAGGTTGCGGCCGAGGTCCGGCAGGGCGGCGAGATCGTCTTCGGTCAGCCCTCGATCCCGGGCATAGGCTCGGGTCCGGGGCGGGAGGTCTCGGCGTCGGCCGGCCGAAGAGGCCGCGGCCGGACCCGAGACGGAGGCGGCAGGGGCGGCGGGCTCGGGACGATGGGCGGTGGGGGTAACGGGTTCCGAGCCGGCCGACCGCACGACGACGACCGGAGCCCCGATCGGCACGACGTCGTCGACCTTCACCTTCCATTCCACCACGATGCCGTCGGCGCTGGATTCCACGTCCATCACCGCCTTGTCGGTCTCCATCTGGTAGATCGGCTCGTCTCGGCGGACCGAGTCACCGGGCTGCTTCAAGAGGGCCACGATCCGGGCCTCCTCCAGACCTTCGCCGATCTGGGGCACGGACAGAATCTGGTCGCTCAACGCTGGGCCTCCCGAGGGAACATGGTCGAAAGTTTGGCACAGCCGGGCCCGCGAATCAGAGCCGGGGAGGGTGGATGCGGATCCTCTTGAGTCGGGCGGCGGCCGCCTGGGTCACGGAAAAGCGCACGTACCGCATCGGCGTGGCGGCGCCGCTCAGAACGATCCGCCCCTCCGGGCCTGCCAGGCCGGCAGCCGAGGCCGATTCCACCCGGACCCAGGGGCGGGCCTGAGCGGGCGATTGAGACGTTCCGTAGGCGGCCGCCGCGAAGCCCTCCCAGGGCTGCCCGTCGAACTCGAGCGTGATGCCGGCCACCTGCCGGTCTCGGCCCAGATCCACCTCGATCCAGAATCCGGCGTCGGAGGAGACGGGCGTGGAGACCGGATCGCCCGAACCTCCGGTGAGCGACGCCAGCTGGGCGGGGAACCGGCCCAGGGAATCCTGAACCGAGCGCCCTTCGGCCAGGTCGGTCGCGAGGTCGGCCGCCTCCGGCAAGGCGACGCGGAACTCCAGATTGGCGACGCCGCCCGGGGTTCGACTCGCCTCCTCCCAAAGGCGTGCCAGGCTGAGTCGGGCCTCGCCACCGGTCCAGGAGAATCGCCACTCGGCCCGAGGGTCGGCGTCGGCGGGGATCAGGCGGCCTTCCGGCATCTCTCGGGCCGTCAGCAGCGCCCGGCCCTGTCCGCTGACCTGACCGCTCCACAGGGCCCGGCCGAATCCGTCCAGCAGCCGGATCGGTCCGGGATCAAGCGGTCGGCCGGTATGGTCAAAGAACGCGGCCAGGAGGCTGATCGGGGCGGGAGCGACGGGTCGCCGTTCGGCCCCTCTCCGTCCGGCCAGAGCGTCCAGGATGCCGATCTCCCAGCGTCCGAGGAGGCCGGATGGAGGCAGCTCGCCGGTCGGCCCCAGCCGCGGAGCCCAGCCTGCCGGAGTCATCGGCAGGCCGGGGAAGGCATAGAGGTCGTCGCGGGTGTCCAGGGTGAGACCCGGCCCGGGACGCCCGGATTCCGCTGATCCGCGCCAGCCGGATGCGGCCGCGATGAGCGCCTGGGCCGAATCGGCCTCGATCCCCTCGGCGGCCAGGTGGAACCGTTCACGGACCCCTTCGCGGGCCAGCCCGCTCCGGCTCAGAGGCAGCTCCACCCGGTTCAGCCTGTCCAATTCAGCGAAGCCGATCGGTCCGGCCGTCGGGATGCCGCCGGGAAAGACGGTGGCCGACCTGACCTCGGACGGCCCTTCGATCCGCACCCAAAGCCGGGTCTCGTCGGGAAGGCCCTGGGCGGGAGGCGCCTGCATCGAGACCTGCGTCGCTCCGCCGGGCGCAAGCGGCGGCAGAGGCGATCCTCCCAGGGTCCGACCGTTCTGCACCCACACCAGTTCGGAGGCGGGGGCGGCTTCGGAGCCGATGTTGCGGACTTCCGCGGTCCACAGGCCCTCGGGAGTCATCCGCCTGAGGGAGGCGATCGCCAGGTTCGGCCCGGCCGGAGCAGGCTCCGATTCCAGCTCCCAGCGGGGCCCCGGTCCGAACCCGACCGCATCGGCCCGGAGCGTTCCGGGGGTCTCGAATTCGAGACGGAAGCCGTGGTCGGAGGCGGGGTCGCGGCGCATCGCTTCAAGAGCCGGCCCCAGGCCCTCGATCCGGAGCAGGCTGCCCTCCTGCCGAACCTGCCAGCCGGGAACATCCACGGCGTCGCGGGGGCCGGCTGCTCCGGGCTGATCCCACCGGAGTCCATCCCCTGCGGCCTTCCAGGTCGCTCCTCGCCCATCCACTTCCGGGGTCCCCGGCCAGCCTCCGCCCTCTCGCCAGGGCTTCAGCAGCCGCCGGACGGAGCGGAGTCGGGGTGTGCCGTCCAGAATCGGCAGGACGAGCGAGCCCGCGGAGATCCGTCGCCCCGGGCCGGTCTCCAGATCGAAAGCGCCGTGTCGAACCAGCAGAGCGAGGCCGGGCCCGACAGGAGCGAGCCCGGCTCGGCCTTGATTCACATCCTGCGACTGGACCGAAATCACCGCATCGAACACCACGGGGGGAGGTGCGGGCCAGGCGAGGGCGGCGGCCAGGACCAAGGCGGCGGACATGCCTGAATTATGGGGCCGCAGCCAGGCGGCAGGCCAGATGGACCCGGTCGCTGCGCTTGTGCGGCCGGTCCAGGGTGTAGCCGTCGAACATGCAGATGTCTTCGAAACCGGCCGCTTCGAGGCCCTGCTGGACCTCGTCGAGCGGGTGGGCCCGCTGGACATGGACCTCCCGGAAGGACTCTTCGTCGGTCCAGAAGCGCATTTCGACTCGGATCAACCGCCGCTCGGGGTCATAGTCGCCCTTCCAGTCGTACTTGACGGCCGCCTTCTTCCGCGTGTCGTGCTGGTCGAACATCTTCTCCCGGAAGGCGAAGTCGGTGTTCAGATCGAAGATGAAGACCCCGCCCGGATTCAGGTGGGCAGCCACCCGCTCCAGAGCGAGCTGAAGCCGTCCCGGATCGGTGATGTAGTTGAAGGAGTCGAAGAAGGAGAGTGCCGCATCGAACCGGCGGCCGAGGTCCATCTCGGCGGCGTCGGCGACGAAGTAGTCGATGCCGAGCCCCTGGGCGGCGGCCTTCTGCCGGGCGACTTCGATCATCTCGGGGCTCAGATCGACTCCCGCCACCCGGAACCCGTCCTGGTGGATCCGTTCGGTCATGGCTCCGGTGCCGCAGCAGACGTCCAGGATCGTCTCCGGCTCCGCCTCCATTCGGTCCAGCAACAGCCGAAAGTAGCCCATCCACATGTCGTAAGGGACCGGGGCCATCAGGCGGTCGTAGTGGCGGGCGATGGGGCCGAAGCTCTCGCTCATCGTTCGGAAGCAAGCATTATGCCCGCTTCTTCAGATCGGCCCGTCGCCGGAGGATCAGAGCGACCGAATTGAGGCAGAGGAGGAGCAGAATGAGGACGAGGATGGCCCCGGCGGCAGGGACATCGAAGCCCTGGTTGGCCGGCATTCGGCTCCAGGAGTAGATCTGCAGGGGGAGGGCGGAGTACGAGTCGTTCAGGCTCTCCGGCAGGAAGGTGACGTAGCTGACGGCCCCTACGACGATGAGCGGCGCGGTCTCGCCCAGAGCCCGAGACACGGCCAGGATGATTCCGGTGAGGATTCCCGGCAGGGCGTTGGGGATGACCATGCGCCACACGGTCTGTCCGGGGGTGGCTCCCAGGGCCAAGGCGCCCTCGCGGAGCGACTTCGGCACGGCTCGGAGGGACTCGCGGGTGACGAGGATGACCATCGGCAGGACAAGGATTCCCATGGTCATCGCGCCGACCAGGACGCCCTTTTCCATGCCGAGGAGCGAGATGAAGATGCCCAGTCCCAGCATGCCGTAGACGATGCTCGGGACGCCGCTGAGGTTGTTGATGTTGACCTCGATGAGGTTCGCCCATCGGCTGTTCCGGTTGGCGAATTCCTCCAGGTAGACGGCGGCCATCACACCGATCGGCACCGTGAGGACGGCGCTGAGAAGAACGATGTACGCGCTGCCGATGAGCGCGGGGAGGATGCCCGCCGTCTTGGCATCGGAGGTCGGCATTCCGGTCAGGAAGTTCCAGTTGATGCCCGCGATGCCGCCCGCGACGATGCGGAAGAGGAGGAATCCGAGGACGGCGACCGCCAGAAGCGTGGCGACCCGACAGATGCCGGCGAACAGGCGGTCTCTCTGGCGGCGAGAGGCGAGCCGGCTGGTCGAGCCATCCTGAACGAAGCCGGCGCTCATGCGTACTCCTTGCGGTACCGCTTGACGATGCGCTGGGCCAGCAGGTTCAGGGCGAGAGTCATCAGGAAGAGGGTGAGCCCGACGGCGAAGACGGCGCGGTAGGCGAACTCATTCCGGTCCAGCTCGCCCTTGCTCGCCATCACGATCCATCCGGTCATGGTCTGCACCGGATCGAGCGGATTGAGGGTGAGGCGGGGGCTGAGTCCGGCGGCGAGAGCGACGGCCATCGTCTCGCCGATCGCTCGGCTGAGGGCCAGGATGAAGCTGGCCATGATCCCGCTGAGGGCGGCGGGGAGAACGATCTTCCAGGTGACTTCGGCCTTGGTGCTCCCCAGGCCGTGGGCCGCTTCCCGCAGGCTCTTGGGCACCGAGGAGATGGCGTCTTCGCAGAGGGAGGAGACCAAGGGGAGGGTCATGACTCCCACCACGATCGAGGCCGAGAGGGCGTTGTAGAAGATGATCGGCAGGCCGATCTGCTGCAGGAGCGGGGTGATGGTGAAGACGGCGAAGAAGCCGTAGACCACGGTCGGGATTCCGGCCAGGAGCTCCAGCGCCGGCTTGACGAAGCCTCGGACTCGGGGCGAGGCGTATTCGGCCAGGTAGACCGCACTCAGCAGGCCGAGGGGGATGGAGATGAAGGCCGACCCGGCCATGATCAGCAGGGTGCCCGAGATCAGGGGCAGGATTCCGTACTTGTCGAATCCGGGGACCCACTCGGTTCCCGTCAGATAGTCCCCGACCGAGACCTCTTGGAAGAACGGGATCGAGTCGCTGATGAGGATGTAGAGGATCCCGGCGGTCGCAGCCACCGAGACCATGGCCGCCAGGAAGCAGAGAATCCGCACGGCCTGCTCCAGGAACCGAGCCGGAGTGACCCTCCGGAAAAACCGGGAGTTCTGCCTGCTCAAGGGCTCGCTGACGGCCATGCGGATTCGCTTTGAAGCTCTCCCTTCGAGCTTATTCCTCGTCGAGAATCTGGCTC
Organism: Fimbriimonadaceae bacterium; assembly: GCA_022402505.1. Classification (GTDB taxonomy): domain Bacteria; phylum Armatimonadota; class Fimbriimonadia; order Fimbriimonadales; family Fimbriimonadaceae; genus JAKRSE01. The sequence goes on from JAKRSE010000176.1 coordinate 15,777, forward strand.
AGCGTCTTGCCGGGCTGGTTGAAGACCGTGCCGGTGACGCCGTCCTGGAATCGCTTCAGGATCCGAGCATACTGCTCATCGGCCAACGGGACATAGTTCGCCTGGGTCACCGCGTCCTTGCCGTCGGTCAGGGCGTATTCGACGAAGGCCTTCACGGCGGGCTCCGAGGCGGCGGCCTTGTTCACATAGATGAACAGGGGTCGGCTCATGGGGAAGTACGTCCCGTCCTTGATCGTCTCGTTGCTCGGCACGACGACTCCCTTGCCGGCGTCCAGGCCGAGAACCTTGATGGCTCCCTGGTTCTGCTCGACGTAGGCGAATCCGACGTAGCCCAGAGCGCCCTTGCTGCTGTTGACGCCCTGAATCAGCTGGTTGTAGTCGGCGGTCGCCTGGTAGTCCTGGCGGGAGTTCTTCTTGTCCCCGTTCACGACCTCGTTGAAGTACTCGTACGAGCCGTGGTCGGAATTGGGGCCGAAGAGGACCAGCGGCTCATCCGGCCAGCTGGGGTCGATCTCGTTCCACCGAGAGATCTTGGAGTCCTTGTCCCAGATCTTCTTCAGCTGGTCCATCGTGATGCTGGTCGCCCAGGTGTTCTCGGCGTTGACCACGATGCTCAGGCCGTCGATGGCGATCGGCAGCTCGATGAACTCGATGCCCGCATCGGCGGCAGCCTTGGCCTGCTCCTCCGAGATCGGCTTGGAGGCGGTGGCGATCTGGATCTCTCCGGCCGCGAACTTCTCGAATCCGGCGCCCGTGCCCGATTCGCCCACCGAGACTCGGACCGACCGGTTCAGGGCGCTGAACCGGGTGGTCAGCGCGCTGGCGATCGGGTGAACCGTGCTCGATCCGTCGATTCGGATCCGACCCTCCAGGTTGGAATCGGAGCCGCCGGCCTCGGTGGCTCGGCTGCCGCCGCCGCAACCGACGAGGATCGTCATGGCGGCCAGGATCGCGGTGAGGGCGAGGAAGGAGGTCTTCATGATGCCTGCCGGCGCTGGGAAACCAGGCGTGCCGGACCGACTGGAGTGTTGCGGGATCGTGTTAAGAAATTGTTAAGAGGCGGGCCCTTCCTCCAGGATGGCGACGGCCGCGGCGGTTCCCCGTTCGTGCGTGATCGAAAGGTGCCATCTGCCGCCGGGTCGAACGACCCGGGGTTCGCCGTGGGGTCCCGGGAGGACTTCGATCTCCAGGAACGTCTGCGGCCCGCCGGCCTTCATGATCGCCTCCTTGGCCGCCCACCGACCGGCAACCTGCTGCGGAGTCCGGCAGTAGTCGCGCTCGGCGAGGGTCAGAATCCGCTCGACGAACCCGGGCCTCTGCATCGCCCGGGCGATCCGGGCCACATCCACGATGTCCAGGCCGATGGCGCGGATCAGCGGTTCGCCTCCTGGAGCATTTCCGCCAGATCGACAAGGCGGATTTCGTCCTCCAGAGCGGCTGTCTTCGGTCGGCCCGTCTCCAGCATGATCCGGCAGAAGGGGCAGGCGACGGCGACGGTTTTTGCGCCTGTGGCGGCCAGCTCGGCCATCCTCCGTTCGCTTGGCCTCTGCCCCGGCTCTTCCTCCATCCACATGCGGCCGCCGCCGGCACCGCAGCAGAGCGTCTTGCGGCCGCGATGCTCCGGCTCGACGAGGCGTTCGGTGTCCGGCCCTGGAGGAGAGGTCACGGCTCGAATCAGGCCGGGAACCTCGCTGTTCAGGTTCGTTTCTTCACCGACCAGCCGCCGCGGAGCATCGCTCTCGTTGTTGACTCGGGCCAGGTAGCAGGGGTCGTGGTAGGTCACTTCGCCGGGGCGGATTTCCGCGCTCTTCAACCGGCCTTCGCCCACCAGACCGGCCAGGAGCTGGGTGTGGTGCCAGACCTCCATCTCGGCTCCGAACTCCCCGTACTCGTTCTTGAGGCTGTTGAAGCAGTGCGGACAGGCGGTGACGACCTTCTTGACTCCGTACCGGGCGAAGACGGAAGCGTTGCCCTGAGCCTTCTCCTGGAAGAGGAATTCGTCGCCGATCCGCCGGGCCGGGTCGCCGGTGCAGGCCTCTTCTCGGCCGAGACAGGCGTAGGAGACCCCCGCCATCGTGAGCAGCTCCGCGACCGCCCGAGTCGTCTTGATGGCGCCGGGATCGGTGGCTCCGGCGCAGCCGACCCAGAACAGGAACTCAAACTCGCCGGTGTTCCTGGCAAGAGGCACGTTCAGGCCTTGCATCCACGCCTCGCGATCCGCCGGCTTCTGTCCCCAGGCGCTGCCGCTGCCGGCCACCTGGCGCAAGGTGACGGTGGCCGGGCCGGTGAGCCTCCCTTCGGCCGTCAGGTTTCGCCGGGCGTCCACGATCAGATCGACATGTCGGATGAGGACCGGGCAGGCTTCGACGCAGGCGTTGCAGGTCGTGCAGGCCCACAAGGCTTCCTCCGTGACCAGCTCAGCGACCTGCCCCCCGGTCCGAAGCCCGCCGTGGATGTCGGCGACGACCTGCTTGGGGTTCAGGGTCTTGCCGCTGCCATAGGCGGGGCAGACCTCGGTGCATCGGCCGCAGCCCATGCAGGCATCGAGGCTCTTCAGGTCCCAACGGAAGTACTGCTCGGGCTCGGCGACCCCGATCCGCCCGGTCTCTTCCACCTCGTCCATCGGGATCGTTCGTAGCGCTCCCATCGGTCGGTCCGGGGCGTCGTAAGCGGTCATCACGGCGATCACGATGTGCCGGAGCCTCAGCTGGGGCAGGATGATGAAGAAGGCGCAGACCAAGAGTGCGTGCAGCCACCAGACGGCGAGGTAGCCGGCGGGAGAGAATGGCGGGAGAATCAGGCTGTAGAGCCAGCCGATCGGAGCCCAGTGATCCCAGGGCTGAGGGTTGGCCTTCATTCGGGCCGCCTCGACCAGGAAGCCGGTCACGCCCAAGGCGAAGAGCAGCAGCAGCCCGGTGTAGTCCTTCGGCTCGTGGGTCAGGGGGTTCAGGCGGGGAGCGGGTTCGCCGGGGAACCGGGCCGCTTCGGCCTGCAGCTGTCGCCGAACCATGCTCCAGCGCCGGACGAGGGCCCAGCCCGCGCCGATGACGAAGACGAGCAACATGAAGTAGAAGATCAGTTCATAGGCCAGGTAGTAGGCGCCCCGGTGGAAGTTCGGCAGGCCGACGATGAACCCGTACTCCGCCAGGGCCAGCAGGCTGGTCGCGATGAAGAGGGCGAGGAAGCCATAAAAGAGCATCAGGTGCATCGGCGCCCCGTCGCGAGGGCGGCTCTCCTGAACCTTTCGCTGGCCGAGGATGTACCGCCAGACCTTGTGCAGGCAGCGATTGTCGGTCTCGGCGGGCCGACCCTTCTGCCACTGCCGACGGGTGTCGATGATCTGCTTGACCATCCAGGCCAGCGAGGCGAAGATGAGCACATAGAACAGGCCCTTCTGCCAGGCCGGCATGAAAAGGTACGACTCCCTCGTCGGATCCACGAACCCAGTTTGGCTCATTTCCGGACTGAAAGGACGTAGACATATTCATGATGCAATCCATGCGGCCGAGCCGCAACGTCCTGGGCGGCCCGCTCGTCGCCTGCAGCACGGAGCCGATGACCGGCTGGTACCGAGACGGCTGCTGCAACACCGGGGCTGGAGATTTCGGTCTCCACACGGTCTGCTGTCGGGTGACGGCAGAGTTTCTGGACTTCAGCCGGGCCGCCGGAAACGACCTCTCGACGCCCGCTCCGAACATGGGCTTCCCGGGCCTCAAGCCCGGAGATCATTGGTGCCTCTGCGCCGCCCGATGGCAGCAGGCCTTCGAGGCGGGGGTCGCTCCGGCCGTGGTTCTGGAGGCGACCCACGAAGCCTGCCTGGAGTTCATCCAGCTGGAAGATTTGAAGACGATGGCCCTCGCATAGAGCCGGTCGGCGGGCCTAGAATGGCCCCATGCAATGGGGCTACGCACTGGTCTGGCCGCACCAGTTCAACGACCTGGACCCCGACCCGGTTCTGGCCCGGCTGCAGGTTTTGGATCGCTTCGGACTGCGATGGATGCAGCTGTCGGCGCGGGAGCTGTCCGAGATGGAGCCGGATCGCCGCGAGAGGATTCTCAGCTTCGTGCAGGACCGAGGGCTCGGCCTCATCCCCTCCCTTTGGGGGCCTTGGATGAACGCCCCGCGCGAGGAGTCGCGGGCCGACCTGCGGGCGCAGGTGGACCTGGTGCTGGAATGGGCGGGCCGGATGCAGGCTCCGATCATCCACTGCGGGGTCGCCTCCACCCACCGTTTCGCCGACCGCCCGAACCTGGCCGAGCAGATGGAGATTCTGGCCGACCTGCTGGCCGAGCCCGCTCGACGCTGCGCCGACGCCGGCCGGCCGCTCGCCATCGAGAACCACGGCGACTACTACGTCTCCGACCTGGTGGCCCTGATCGGCGAGGTTCCGGAGCTGAGACTCTTCCTGGACACGGGTAACACCTTCCTGATCGGGGAGAAGCCGGTGCCCGCGTTCTGCGAGGCGGCGCCGTTCGTGGTCGGGGGCCACTTCAAGGACCACAAGGTCGGGCCGAGGACGGACGAGGGGCCCCTCCGCTTCGAGATCGGACCGGCCGTTCTGGGAGAGGGCGACGTCCCGCTCCGTGAGTGCTTCGACATCCTCCGGCAGCACACGCCGGACTTCGACCGGGTCGCGATGCTGATCGAGCTGATCCCCCCGAGCTTCGCGGGAGACGACAACGTCCGAGCCTTCGAGCAGTCGGTGGCCTTCGTCAAGTCGCTGGAGGCGGGTCGTGGCTGACCGCTTCCGCCTGGTTCTGGTCGGAGCCGGCGCCATGGGCCGGGGACTGCTGCAGGATGCGTTCGCGGTTCCGGAGATCCGACCGGTCGGAGTCTGCGAACCGCTCGAGGCGAACTGTCAGGCGGTCGCCGACCAGTGGCCGGACCTCAGCCTCTTTGAAACCTGGGATCAGGCAGTGGAGTCGATCGGGCCGCCAGAGATTGCCGTCATCGCCACGCCGAACTTCAACCACGCCGAGCTGGCCCTTCAGGCGGTCGCCTCGGGAGTCCGGGCGATCTTTCTTGAGAAGCCGATGGCGGTCCACCTGGCCGATGCCCGATGGATCGTCGAAGCCTGCGAGTCGGCCGGAGTTCTCCTGGTCGTCAACCATCAGCGCAGGCTCCTGCCGGAACTCATCAAGATGCGGGAGGTCATCGCCTCCGGCGTACTGGGTTCCATCGAGCTGATTCGGTCTTGCGGCGCAGGCGACTTCCTGAGCGACGGCACTCATGCGGTCGATTCGGTGAGGCACCTGCTCGGCGACGTTCAGGCCGAGTGGGTGTTTGGCCAGGTGTTTCGCGCTCCGAATCCGGAGTCGGTCGTTGGCGAGGACGGGGTCTGGACCGGACCGGGCTGCCGCTACGGTCACCCGGTGGAAGAGGCGGCCCTGGCGGTGGCCGGCTTTCCTGACGGAGTCAGGGCCGAGTTCCATTGGGGCTCCCTTTTCCCAGCAGGGCGGTGGTATCAGGACTACGAGGTGATCGGGAGCCGAGGGCGTCTGCATCGGTTCCCGGACGGCCGAGAAGGGCCGCGCCTGGAGATCGATCTGGGCGGCGGCTGGGAGCCGCTTCCGTTCGACGAGACTCCCGGCCCCTCGGCTCTCGCCCGGCTGGCCAGGTCGCTGGAGACCGGGGAGAATCATCCCATGAACGGGCGGGTCGGCCTGGCCGACATGGAGCTGGTGACGGCGGTCTACGAGTCGGCGGCCCGGCGCGTCCGGGTGGAGATGCCTCCGTCGGCCGGCCGTTTTCCCCTTCTCGATCTGTTGTCTTGAGTCCGCCCCCAGGGGTATGGTAGGCGTTCCGCGACGCTGCGGAATCGAGTCGGCAGCATGGGACAGGCAGTCTGGGCGGCGGCCCCTCAGGGGTTCGATGAGGTCTTTGACCGGGATGGTCGGCCGAAGCCGCACTACGCCCCGATCGTGGACCTTTTGGGCGGGCTTTCCGCCGAGGAGCGACGCCGGCGCGAAGAGCTTCAGACTCTCGCCCTGCGCACCCAGGGCATCACGTTCAACGTCTACGGCAGCGACGATGGCGAGGAGCGGATCTTTCCCTTCGACTTTGTGCCCCGCATCATCCCGGCCTCCGAATGGCGGGTCCTCGAAAAGGGGCTGATCCAGCGGGTCGAGGCCCTGAACGTCTTCCTGAACGACCTCTATTCGGAGCAGAGGATTCTGAAGGATGGGGTCATCCCCTGGGATCTGATTCTGGGTCGAGACGAGTACCGACGCGAGCTGATGGGAGTGACGCCTCCGCACGGCATCTTCACCCAC